>NZ_WBYY01000254.1:0-3248 GCF_048985645.1 Exiguobacterium sp. A1_3_1
GGGGCTCGGAGATGTGTATAAGAGACAGCCTACAGCAGTCTCTACGGCATCAAGACGACAGGCCTTCGCTTCTTCAGCGTCTACGGTCCTTGGGGACGCCCGGATATGGCACTGTTCAAGTTCACGGAAGCAATCGCGAAAGGCGAACCAATCGACCTCTACAACTACGGTGAGATGGGGCGGGACTTCACTTACGTCGACGACATCATCGAAAGCATCTACCGCCTGTTCCAGACTGAACCGGAAGTCGATGAATCGTTCGATGCCTCAAATCCCTTACCGGACCGCAGCAACGTTCCGTATCGTGTCTATAACATCGGCAGTCACAGCCCGATTCGTCTCAATGAATTCGTTGCTTTGATTGAGCGGCGCCTTGGCAAGACGGCAATCCAAAACGGGATGCCGCTTCAACCAGGCGATGTTCCAGAAAGCTTTGCTGACGTCTCATCACTGTTCGAGACGATCGGCTACCGTCCACAGACGACGGTCGAAGCGGGCGTCAATGCATTCATCGACTGGTACGAGAGTCACTACTTGCTGAAGGAGGAAATTCAAGATGGCGCTTAAAGAGGAATTCTACTATCGGTCCCCAATCTTCATCCAAAATTGGCTGACCTCCTTATACGGTCGGAAGTTAATGCAAGAACGATACGGTCCCCTCTATGAACAGAAGATGAAGGAACTCCGGAAAAAAGATCGGACGCAGGATTATAAAGCGGAACAACTCGATCGCTTGAATGCCTTTCTCATTTTTGTTGCAACGCATACGCCATACTACGCGCAACTCTTTCACGAACATGATATCCAATTACCGTTCACGTCACTCGAGCAACTGAAGACAATTCCAATCCTTGAAAAAGAAACACTTCGTCAAAACAATGACGCCTTCATGTCCCGCGTCGATGCGCCGGTTCGAGGGCGGACGGGGGGGACGAGCGGGAAGTCACTTCAAGTGGCGTTCATGCGCGAGGATGTCCAGGAACGGATGGCACATCTCGATTACTTCAAAGAACGTCATGGTTTCCACGCCGGAATGCGCCGAGCGAGTTTCACCGGACGGACGCTGACAGCTGTCGATCAAAAGAAACCAATCTTCTGGCGGATGAACCGACCACTCAATCAGTTGCTCGTCTCGATCTTTCACATGAAGGAAGAGAATTTCCCGGCCTACATCGAGGAGCTGAATCGATTCCAGCCGCAAGCACTTGACGGCACACCGACAGCGATGGTCGAAATCGCCCGCTATATGCTGAAGCATCATATAAAGCTGGATATCCCGCTGATCGCCATCTTCCCGACATCGGAAACGGTGACGGAGGAGATGCGCTCGGTTCTCGAGGAAGCCTTCAACGCACCGGTCTTCGATCAATATGGTTCTTCAGAAGGCGCACCAATCATCTCAGAATGCAGTCATCGAAAACTTCATCTCCATCATGAGACGGGCATCATCGAACCATATGGAGAGGACGGCGAAGTCGTCGTCACGTGCTTTACGACACGGGGAACACCGCTGATTCGTTACCGGATCGGTGACCGGATGACACTCAGTGACGAGACCTGTAGCTGTGGACTAAACGGACCAGTCATCGCTTCGATCGATGGACGGGGAACGAGTTATATCGTCAGCGAAAAGCGGGGCAAGGTGTTCGAAGGGGATATCACGACGATTGCCCGAGAACTTCCGAACTCCGTCTTGCGACTCCAAGTCGAGCAGCACGCGCTCAATCACGTGACACTTCGGTATATTCCAGATGCGAAGCGTTTCCGTCCAAAACACGAGCAGATCCTCTTGAATGAGATGCGCAAGTTGCTCGGATCCGAGATGAAAATCGTCCTTGAGCCTGTCGAACAAGTCAAACAGGAACCGAACGGAAAAACGTTGATCGTCAAACAGTCGATGAAATAGGAGGAACCCACCATGAACAAGGCAGTCAAACACATCGTAGATACGACAGCAGCCCAAACTGGTTCACTTCCCATTGCCAACCGTTCGATTGCCGTCGTTGGACTCGGATACGTCGGTCTTCCCGTCGCTGTCGCCTTCGGCGAAAAAACAGCCGTTGTCGGCTTTGACATCAAGGAACAACGCGTTCAAGAACTGCAAGAAGGAATCGACGCGACACTCGAACTGAGTCCGTTCACGTTGAAGAACGCAACCGTCGACTACGTCTCGGATCCATCAGCACTGCAAGCGAGTGACTTCATCATCATCGCCGTTCCGACACCGATCAATGCGCAGAATCAACCAGACTTGACGCCGCTCTTACGCGCCTCACACCTCGTTGGTCGCCAGCTCAATAAAGGCGATATCGTCGTCTATGAGTCGACGGTCTACCCAGGAGCGACGGAAGAAGATTGTATCCCGGTCCTTGAAGAAGCGTCCGGCTTACGCGCTGGTGTCGACTTCTTCGTCGGCTACTCACCGGAGCGGATCAATCCGGGTGACCACGAGCACACGTTCAAGACGATCAAAAAAATCGTCTCGGCTCAGGATGAACAGACACTCGATATCGTCGCGGAAGTTTACGAAGTGGTCGTCGAAGCCGGTGTCCACCGGGCTTCGTCGATTAAGGTTGCAGAAGCCGCAAAAATCATCGAAAACACACAGCGCGACCTCAACATCGCCTTGATGAACGAACTGGCAATCATTTTCGACCGGATGGACATTGATACGCTCGAAGTCCTCGAAGCAGCCGGTACGAAATGGAACTTCCTTCCGTTCCGCCCGGGTCTCGTCGGTGGTCACTGTATCGGCGTCGATCCATTCTATCTAACGATGAAAGCCGAGTCGCTCGGCTATCACCCGGAAGTCATCCTCGCCGGACGCCGGATCAACGATACGATGGGACGCTTCATCGCAACAGCGCTCGTCAAGAATCTGATTAAACAGAACATGCCGGTCCTCGGTGCTCGTGTCACGATCCTCGGCTTATCATTCAAGGAGAACGTCAGCGATATCCGGAACTCGAAAGTCGCGAACCTCGTCCGCGAAATCGAAGAGTTCGGCATTGACGTCCAAGTGACGGATCGACTCGTCGAAAAGAGTGAGGCGAAACGCGAGTACGGCATCGACTTGCTCGAGATGAGCGAACTCAAACCAGCCGACGTCGTCATCTTCGCCGTCTCACACGAAGAATACGTCGAAGGCGGTTGGAATCTAGCGCAACACTTACTGAAGGTCGGACGCGGAATCGTCGTCGACATCAAAGGCATGTTGCCACGGTCAGAACAGCCAGAGGGGGTCCACG
>NZ_WBYY01000255.1:0-3226 GCF_048985645.1 Exiguobacterium sp. A1_3_1
CATATAAGGAATTGAATGAACTCTACGAACAGATCACGCAGGGTGAGACCATGAAATATCTGCATCTCCGGCTCTACGTCAAAGCAAAGACGCTTGAGACACTCGAACGCCAAGTCCAGGATGTGATGGAGGAACTCGAAGCGCGGAACTTCCGCGCAACCGTCTTCCTGAACGAACAGGAATGGGAATGGCAGAGCCTGTTCCTCAGCTACGAGCAACAACAAAAACTACCGAACCGACGTCGCGGTAAGGAGATCCCTTCACTGTCAATTGCGGGAGGTTACCCATTCCATTTCACGTCGCTACAGGATCCGACGGGGACTTACTACGGGACGACGGATACGAACGGGAGTGTCATCTTCGACTTGTTCCATAAGGACAAACAACGGAAGTTCTACAACGCCTTGATGATCGGCAAGATGGGCTCCGGTAAGTCGACGTTGCTCAAGAAGACGGTCCTTGATCAAGCCATCAAAGGCAATCATGTTCGCATCTTGGACGTGACGGGCGAGTTCTCCGACCTCGTACGACAGCTTGGTGGGAAGGAAATCGCGCTCGACGGTTCCGCGGGGCGGATCAATCCGCTCCATGTCTATAAGACGGTGACGCACGCCGACGGATCGGCAGATGAGGCGCTCTCGTTCATGCAACACCTGTCGAAGATTGCGGTCTTCTATCACTACATCAATCCGGCAGCTACGCAGGAAGAAGCGAACGAGTTCGAGATTCTCTTACGGCAACTCTACCTTGAGAAAGGGCTCTGGAACGAGGACGGCGACGCGCCGATCACGACGCACCCCGCAAACACCTATCCGGTCTTCTCCGACTTCTTAGCGCTCGTCCGCTCTGAATTGTATGTGGACGCCGCTCGGACGACAATCCGCGAGACGATCAGTCCGAACCGTGTCCGCCGGCTTGAGAACATCGAACTCGCGATCACGAATCTTGTCCACAACTACGGCAACATCTTCGACGGACATTCTTCGATCGAGCGATTCGATGAGGAAGCGATTGTCTCATTCCCACTACGCAACCTGACCAATCTGAAAGACGAAATCTTTCAGGCACAGGTCTTCAATCTGATGAACATGCTGTGGGACGGGATGATCCTCAACGGTGCCGGACAACTCCGTAGCTACAACCAGGGCGAGTTATTAATCGAAGATGCCTTCAAGTATCTGATTGTCATCGATGAGGCACATCACCTAATCAATACGCGTGATATCGCGCAACCGGCGATTTTATACCTGCAACAGTTCATGCGCGAAGCGCGGAAATACTTCGGGGGTATCTTCTTCGCTTCGCACTTGATCACGGACTTTGTTCCGACCGGTTCGAAGTCGGAGAACGCAGAGAACGTCAAGACGTTGTTCCAACTGACGCAGTATAAGTTCATCGGCGAACAAGACGCCGAGAGCATCCCGACGATCCAGACCGTCTTCGACGGACAGTTGACCGAGAGTGAGACGCGGTTGATTCCGTCGCTCGAGACGGGACGGATCGTCCTCAGTATCTCCGGTGTGAAGACGCTGATCTTTGATGTTGATGTCTCGCCCGAGGAGCTGACCTTGTTCGGAGGTGGTGCCTGATGTGGAGTACGGTCCGGCAGTCGGCACGCGTCGCCGTCCGGATGAAATGGCGACTCCTGACCTTAAAATATCGTCTAATTGCTCTCGGAATCGCGCTTCTGCTTCTCCTACTGATCATCCTCGTCGCAGGTATTCTCGATACATTGACCGGGATCGAGAATGAACAGGCGACGGAGACACCAATCGCTTACTCGGATGCGAGTCTGCAAGTCAGTGATGATGTCCTGCAATATCGCGAAGCAATTGCGCGTGAATTGAAGAAGGAACAGCTCGAGGGACAGACGAACGTCGTCCTTGCGTTGATGATGCAGGAAAGTGGCGGACGCGGGAACGATCCGATGCAAGCGAGTGAATCGAAGTGCGGACGGATTGGTTGCATCACTTCGCCTAATGAAAGCATTCGTTACGGCGTGAAACACTTCGCGTCGGTCTTCCGGCAAGCGAATGAGGACGTTAAGTTGACGCTCCAAAGTTACAACTTCGGGGGTGGTTTCATTGATTACGTTCAAGAAAACGGAGGACGCTATACGAAACAACTCGCGATTTCTTTTTCCCAGATGATGTACCAACGCGTCAAGAAGAGCGGCATCTATCAATGCCATCGTCCGAGCGCAATCGAGCATCAAGCCTGTTACGGTGACATCGAATATGTCGATGCCGTCCTCCGATATCTGACACCGACCGTACTAGCAGAAGGCAAGACAGGACCCATCAAAGGAAAGATACATGCTCCGCTCGACATTCCGCTGCAGATGACGTCGGGATTCGGATCACGGATCGTTTTCGGAAAGACGGACGTCCATACAGGCATCGATTTCAGTTGCCACGATACGGATACCGTCCACGCCGTCCGCTCCGGTACCGTCACCTATAGCGGCTTACGCGGACCATATGGGCAGCTGATTCAGATCAAACAAGGCAACTGGATCACCGCTTACGCCCACCTTTCTGCACGCCAAGTCAAGACGGGGCAGAAGGTCGAGGCTGGTCAAGCCATCGGAATGTGTGGATCGACCGGACGTTCGACCGGGAATCATCTGCACATCGAATTTAAGACGAGTGATTGGTCCGGTCACATTGATCCGGCACCACTGTTTTCGCTATAAGGAGGGATGCACCATGGCATTGACGAGTCGTCATCTCCTGTGGCTCGTGTTGTTCTGTCTGCTGCTGTCGATCAGTGCCAATGTCTATCAATATCGTTCCACGGCAGCAGATGAATCGCATCGAATCGTCGAGAAAGACGAGAAGAAAGTGTTACCAAAAACAACGGTGTCAGATCCGCCCATCTCATTTAATGAACAAGAGCAAGAACAGAAATCGATCATCTCTAAGAGTGCGGAACGCTTCATCACGTTCGCCTTTACATGGGAGGACGGGACCTATCCGACACGCAAACGACAAGCTGATCAGTATATGTCGGAGTCCATTAAACGGACATTGTTTGCTAGCAACGGCAGTGATAGCAAGTTCACCGCCTCCGTCGCTGACATCGAAGTCTTTCTGAACCGTGACGATCCGAAGCATTGCCTTGTCCGCTTCAAACGGACGTTGACGATCGATTCAAACGACTATGAAGAGACATCTGATGAATTAATTGAACTGACCTTTAAGCATCAAGATGGACGATACATCGT
>NZ_WBYY01000256.1:0-3151 GCF_048985645.1 Exiguobacterium sp. A1_3_1
TATCATAGCAGACACGATTTCATCACGACTACTAATAAACAGATATTGTAAGCGTTTTCTAAATGAATTATGATGAAACTGGAAGTCCATTTATGCTTAAGGAGGAGAAACGATGATTCGACCACTTACTCAACTATACAGTGAAGCTGTTGGCACACTCGATCAATGGACGGTATCCGAAATTGTGACACGCGATCAAATTCGGCAAGCTGTCCAGGTGTACGATCCATATCAAATGCATACGTCGTATGCTTTGGAACATTTGTTGATTCATGAATTGCGTGAGGCTTGTCATCATGTCCAAGAACAAGGGCTAACGTTGGCTGATGCGCAAACAGAGCTTCTCATCCTCTCTGCTTTCCAAAGTGATGCTGGCTACCAAGCAGAGGAAATTCAAGATATGTCTCCCACTGCAATCAAACGGCACTTGTCTTCGCTAGACGCCGCCTTCAACCGACTATTACATCAACTGTTTTTACATCAATCGCAACCAGACATCCTCTGTCAGCGATTCATGACGATCCTCTCAGGTGCGGTCGCCACAAAATGCGCAATCCGTGCTAAACGCCTCAAGGAAGCGACACTTGTTCATCCATAAAAAAATCCTGACTCATGTGAGTCAGGATTTTTCATTCAACGACCTGGCATTCCAGCTCCTTGATTGGTTTTGTATGAAAATGCGGCGTTCCGCTTCGTCATATTCTATAGTCATCATGCCAAACTATTCAAGTCCTGTCAATTCTTTTCTAAAAAAAGTGGACCGATTTTCGATTGAAAATCAGTCCGAATGGAAGAGTGAATAATTACCATGGCAATGCTTGATTTCATCATACAATGCTATGGAAGCGTTTACAACCCTTTTTCGTTAAATTTTTTCAAGAAAATATTTGTTTGCGAGTGGCAAGTGGATGACTTCGATTCCACTTTGTCGCATCAGGTTCAGTCCGTCCCCATACTCATACCCTGTCGAATAAACGACACGATCGATTTTAGAAGCGATGAGCGCTAAACTACACGCATGACACGGACTATGTGTGACATAAGCTGTTGCATGACGCGCGCTCGTCGAATCAGCTGCTAGCTTACCGAGCGCGTTGATTTCAGCATGAATCTCATGTTGCTTCGACCATTCATGGTGTTCTTCCTGATTTTCGCACCGATAAAAGAGAGTTCCGTTTCGTTCAACCGATTCTTCAACAATCGGGTGGTCAGGACGTGATGTATAGAGAATACCATCTTGCTTTAAGTAAATTTCGTTGCAATTCACATGCTGACTAGGTGTTCCGTTTATTCCGATCGAAATTGGCTTTTCATCTTTAACGATGACACAGGCAACGGATTTTGAGGCACATTTTGAATGACGGTCTGCCATCATCCGTGCGAATAATAACCATGTCGTATCCCATTTCAACTGCTTCTCTTCATTATTCATTCAAACTCTCCTTTCATGAAGGAAAGGAACACGAAATGTCGTGTTCCTTAGTATGGTCGATTCGGTAATTCTCTACTTTTTGAGGCGACTTCGATGACTTTTTGTTTCAATTCATTCTCCATTCGCTCTAGTTCATGCTCTGCGTCGCGTCGCTTTTGTTTTCCTTCTTGTTGGATACGTAATGTCTCATCCAGTGTCTCGATCAAGTTTTGGTGCGCCACTTTTAACGATTCGACGGATACGATGCCTTTTTCGTTTTCTTCCGCAATTTCAATCGACGATTCCTTCAGCAACTTCGAATTTTGCTCGAGTAACTGGTTCGTCGTATTGGTGACATCCTTCTGCATTTCAAGTGCTGCTTTTTGACGCGACAGACTCAAAGATAGGACAACTTGGTTCTTCCAAAGTGGAATCGTATTGACGACTGCTGATTCAATTTTTTCCGCTAGAATTTGGTTATTTTGTTGAATGACACGAATTTGCGGTGCCATCTGCAAGCTAATTGTTCGGGATAATTTTAAATCATGGATTTTCTTTTCAAAACGATCCGTCAATTGAATCAAGTCATTCAATTCCTGTAACTTCGTTTGATCCCGCGATACCTCGACTTCCGTTCGTAACGGTTCGATTTCATGTTGACGAACGTGAGCGATTTTCGTCTCGCCAGCTGCAATATAGACGTTTAATTCCTCAAAATAACGCTTGTTCTTTTGATACATTTGATCGAGTAACGTGATGTCTTTCATCAATCCAAATTTTGATCGATCAAGATTGTGTACGACTTCTTCGAGATAAGCGCTCATTTTCTCGTATTGCAAGAAATACGTTTCCGCTTTTTTCTTCGCCCGACCGATGACCGGCACGTTCGACCAGAAGCTCTTTTTTTCTTGAAGCGTATCTGGATCCATTTGGCGGACACGCTGCATTAAGTCACTCAGTAATTTCCCTGCTTCCCCGCCGTCCTTCATCTTCACTTCACTTAAGACTTGATCAGAGAATTGGGATAGTTCACGCTGAACGGGCGCCCCGAATTGCATGACGGCATCCGTTTTTTGTAGATCGATCACCTGCAGTAGACGTTCAATCTTTTGTCGTTGTTCTGCCGGAACATCCGAAGGAATCATTTCTTCGACAGGGCGAGCCGGCATTTTGGGCGGTGTCTCCGCTACGTTTAAGTCGACCGACGGATCAGAAATCGTCGGTTGATCTTGCTCATCAGGCCATTGTTGCCATGTATCTTTATCAGAATGGGTCATGTCGGTAACTCTCCTCCTGTTTTCGTTGTTCAGTCTCTTGCGTCAATACCTTTTCAATCGTTAAGAGTTCCCGTTCTAAATCAACGGTATCCCCTTCAAGCAACAAGGTTTGTTGTTGCTTTAATTTTTGTCCGATCATTTTCAAGTTCGAAATCAATTGATTTTTCGTATCCAATTGAACTTGAGCGCCACGGCGTTCCAAATCGGCATATTTTTCTGAAATCGACAGTAAGGAATCCAGATAGAACGTAAAGAAGTCCCGAACTTTTTTGACGTCGCGTGGACTTTCATATAACTCCTCGAACAAGACATGTGCTTCCCGTGAGACGATGCGCATCTCACTTCTGATTTCACTATCTCGAATAGAGGGAACGATTTGATCGTACGTCTGGATTTTTGTGAATCCTTCTTCGATCGTCCGTTGCAATACTTGAAGTTCTAAATCTGTCTCTTATACACATCT
>NZ_WBYY01000257.1:0-3124 GCF_048985645.1 Exiguobacterium sp. A1_3_1
CCATTTCGTCATGCTTTCTGCAGCGATATTTTCCGGTTCGATCGGTTCTTCGAAGATTTCTTCACTCCGGTTCCACCCGAGTTCCTCCGGATCATCCTTCCCGATGAACAGCCCGACGATCCCGATGACGAGCGCAATCGCAGCTGGGAAGATGAACATCCCGACGACACTGCCGTTAAAGAAGACGTTCGCTCCCCAAAGGGCGAGACCCCCGGCAATCGCTCCACCGATGTTGTGCGAAACGTTCCAGAAACCGAGGTAACGCCCACGTTTTTCAAACGGTGTCCAACGAGCAATCGTCGAATACGACGACGGTCCCCCAACCGATTGGAAGAACCCACTGAGTCCCCATAAAACCATCAAGAGACCGACTGGACTTCCACCAGCACTCATCAACAGTCCCATCGCGGTGACAATTAGAGAAGATAAGATCAATAAGAACGAGATGACACGTTTCGTGTTTTTCCCGTCAACGAAATAACCGAGTAACGTTTTCCCGATTCCGTATGTAATCGAGAAGGCAAAGCCGATATATCCGAGTTCCGTCGTCGTAAAGCCGAGTTCCTCTTTCAAGAGCGGTTGCGCTGCCTTGAAGTTGTTCCGGATGAGATACATCGCCATGTATGAGAAGAAGACGACTAAAAATGCCTTTAAGAATTGTTGTAACCATTGTTTCCGTTGTACTTCGATTGGTATGCCGGCATTCGGCAATTTTTTGATGCTGAAGAAGCCCATCTTCCATTTCCCCTATCTGAATCAGAGTCTTCGCATCATTTGTCCTGGAGCTGATTGAATCGACGGAGATAATCCCGATAGTCGGCGACGATATCCTGTCCGACGTTTTGCTGGATCGGTTGTGTCTTCGCGATCGCATAGGTCGGCGTACCAAACGAGACTTTCCGCAAGATGGCCTGACCGTCTGCTGAAAGCACGAAACGCATGAAGGCGTTCGCCTGCTTTTGTTGCGTCCGTCCTTTCAGCTTTGAAATCGCGTTGATCGAGTACGTATCGAGTGGAATGCTTTTGACAGGATAATACTTTTCGCGCAGCGATTGTTGATCCCCGATGAAATTGACCCCAAGCATCGCTTCCCCACTTGCGACATACGACGTCGGTGCAAAGCCGTTCGCCGTGAACAGTCGCGTTCGCTCGATTAGCTGGCGTAAGACGTTTTCCGCTTTCGTCCCGTATCCGTCAAAGACCGCTTGCAAGATCGTCGCACCGGTACCGGAATGGTTCGGATCCGGCAAAATCAACTCGTCCTGATACCGCTTCGCCGTCAAGTCAGCCAGCGTTTTCGGATAAGCTGCTCCCCCGAACCGCTCGTTCCAAACGTCTGTATTAATGACGATCGCTAAGCGTTCGACTTCATAGCCGATCCAGTAGCGATCCGGATCCTGCAGTTCCGCTTGATCCATGTCGCTTGGGAACGGTGTCGATAATCCCCGTTGTTTGAGCGTCTGGTGGGCATCCCACGTTCCGCCGATGATGACGTCGGCGCGCGGATGATCCGCTTCCTTCGTCACACGCCGGACGAGTTCTTCTGTCGAGAGACGCACGAACTCATACGTACAACCCGCCTGCTCACAATATGACGACAGCAAGGCGCGACCGATATCCTCTTTCGCGGAAACATACGCCGTCAAATGCGGTACGGTTTCCCGTGCAGCCGTTCCCTGCTTCGTCTGTTCATTGTTGCGGACGATCCAAATGCTCATGAGACAAATGATACTCAGCAAGAAGAGCATTCCTTTTCTCATCGATCTGCCTCCTTCCCGGTCGGCAGGAGTTGTCCGTTTAAATAGAAGGTGTTCCCATTGTCATCATCCATGTACTGGACGCTGAACAACGTCTCGTATACGGTGATGTTCAGCAGATTGGCACGCGTATTCTGCTCATTCTTGAACCGCTGGAGCTTGAGAATGCGCGGCTGCCGCTGACTCGCATCAAGTGCCTGACCGACTTCTTCGTAGTCCGTCATCGGCTCTGCTTGCGCCAGGCGACGCTTGACGTCTTCACGCTCGCGTGCGGTTAGAGTACGCGACCGTCCCGCTGCATACCATGTCACGACTTCCGCCTCAGCAAACTGACGCGCGAGCTGTTCCGGTTCGTGATAGGCGTTTAAGAACCGTGCTTTTAATGTCGTCGTTTGGGTGCTGGGACGTTTTGCAACACATTGTCCATTCAGTGTCATGCTTTCCCCGAGCGAGAACGTCCACGTCGTTCCGTTCAAGAAACGAAGCGTTCCGGTAAACGTCGCCGTCGCCGTACCCGCCGGACAGGTCCCGTTTGTCACCGTCTTCATTTGCTTCAATAGCGTCGTGATGCGCTGGACTTCCGTTCCGTCTTCTACCGTCTGCTCCCCCCATGCCCGGTGACGTAATGTCAACTCCGTCGGCAGCGAGTCATCGGAAGCATTCAGTCGTTTCGGTCCATCGAGGACATGTAAGCGTCCGAAGACCGTCTGCTGAAGCAAAAGAAGACCGAGGGCAAACAAGACCCCCATCAGGAAGAGATAGGCGATGGTCGATGCTTTCATGATTCCTCTCCTTGCTTGATTCTTAGATTACGGGGCAATTGTTTCGTAAATCCGGTCGAAATGTTTCGTAAATGTATCATTTGTAAGCGATTACATCATGTTTGGTCGGCTAATCGGAAGGTGAGTGTGATACGTGTACCGCTCGCATCACTTTCCAGTGCGAAATCGCCGCCTTGTTCCTGCATCAAACGCCGACAAAGCGGTAGACCGAGTCCATTCCCGCTCGCCGTCGTCAGACTATGTTGCTCCTCCTTCCATTCGGTCAGGACGGCTGGATCCATACCAATTCCGTCATCTGTCATGAGAAGTTGTAAGCTCGTGTCCGTACTGACTGCTGCGAACGTCACCGTCATCGCGTCACTGTACTTGACGGCATTCTCGAGAAGATTTAACAAGACTTGCTTCGTCTGATCCGGTTGTCCGAGCACGTAAATAGAAGGAACATCTTGTTCGACTTGAATCCCTTGTCCGTCAAGTCGCAGTTGCATGATGAATAAGGCGTCTGCGAGCAAGACATCGAGTGCGAACATCGTCGACGTCGCGTGGCGTTCGTTGCGTTGTTGTTTCGCCTGTTCAAGATTGTGT
>NZ_WBYY01000258.1:0-3086 GCF_048985645.1 Exiguobacterium sp. A1_3_1
TTGGGCTCGGAGATGTGTATAAGAGACAGACATGAAGCAGGACAGGACCTTCTTCTTTTTTCACGTAATTGAGCTGTTCGATTAAATCATCAAGATCGTGCCCATCGACTGGACCATAATAGTTGAAGCCGAGCTCTTCAAAGAACATGCCAGGAACAAGTGCGCCTTTAACAGCTTCCTTCAACTTCTCGCTTCCTTTTTCAAGACGTCCGCCAATGACCGGAATCTTTTTGATCAACGTTTCAAGCTCGTCTTGGGCAAAACGCACTTTACGTGATGAACGAATTCGTCCAAGCATTTGATGCATCGCCCCAACGTTTGGTGCAATCGACATCTCGTTATCGTTCAAGATGACGATGACGTTTTGTTGTTCTGCTCCAATATGATTCAATGCTTCGAGTGCCATACCACCTGTCAAAGCGCCGTCACCAATGATCGCGACTGCACGATCACTCTTACCGCTCAGTTCGTTCGAAACAGCAATCCCCATTGCTGCTGACAAGGACGTCGAGCTGTGTCCTGTCTCCCAGACGTCATGCACACTCTCATTGCGTTTCGGGAACCCACAGAGTCCTTTGTGCTGACGGAGCGTATCAAACTGGCTCGCACGTCCTGTCAAAATCTTATGCACGTATGCTTGGTGCCCGACATCCCAGACGAACTTGTCATTCGGACTGTCGAATTCACGATGCAACGCAAGCGTCAACTCGACGACACCGAGGTTCGGTGCCAAGTGTCCACCTGTCGTCGCTAATTCTTCAATCAAAAAGCGTCGAATATCGCCTGCGAGTACTTCGAGTTCGGAGACCGACATACGCTTTAAAAATGACGGATCCTGTATTTCTGTCAATTTCATACCTTACCGCCTCTTTTCCTTACAATCTTATAGGGTTTGTACCCTACATTGTACTAGAACAATCTATCGAGCGCCATTGTCAGCATAGAAAAAGACGACGCAGATGCGTCGTCCTGCTTAATGGTCGCGCTTGACCACGAAGTCGAGCAGTTCCTTAAGTGTCGTCGCTTCGACTGATAATGCATCAATCGCTTGTTCCGCTGCTTCCACCTGAGCTGTCAGTGCGCGTTTCGCTCCTTCAAGACCCAGTAATTTTGGGTACGTTGCTTTTTCGTTCCCTTCGTCGCTACCGACCGGTTTGCCGATTTTTTCAGCATCGCCTGTTACGTCCAAGATGTCATCTTGGATTTGGAATGCGATTCCGAGATGGCGACCGTATTGCTTCAAGTGATCAAGATCCGTCGAGCTGACCGAGGCAAGCAAACCACCCGCTTCGACTGCAAAGACGAGGAGTGCTCCTGTTTTCCGACGGTGAATCGACTCAAGCTCCGCTACGTCATTGATGCCGCCACGCTCACCGAGCATATCGTCGAGCTGACCACCGACCATACCCGTAGCGCCCGCTGCTGTTGCCAACCGTTCGACAAGTGCAAGCTTTACTTCCGGCGAAGCTGGTGCCTCAAGAAGACAGCTGAAGGCGTTCGTGAGCAAGGCATCTCCTGCTAAAATCGCTGTTGCTTCATCAAAAGCGATATGATTCGTCGGACGCCCTCGACGCAGATCATCATCGTCCATTGCGGGAAGGTCATCGTGAATCAGTGAGTATGTATGAATCATCTCAAGTGCCGCAGCAGTCGCGTCACCTTTTGAACGATCGATGGAAAAAGCATCGAGTACCGCATAAATCAAGGCTGGGCGAATTCGTTTCCCACCCGCATCGAGTGAATACCGCATCGAATCGCGTAAACGATCCGGTGCGTCGAGTCTCTCCATGAACTCTTCCATTTTATTTTCGACTTGTGTCTTCCACTCATTCAAAGCAATCATTGCGCTCCTCCTTTTTCCCGAAGCGTACCATCTTGCTCCAGGATTTGATCGAGTTTTTTCTCAGCAACGGATAACTTTCCTTGGCAGAGGGCTGTCAGTTTGACGCCTTCTTCATATAGAGCCATCGCTTGTTCAAGAGGAGCTTCGCCCTCTTCAAGTAACGTGACGATTTCTTCTAATCGCTCCAGTGCTTCTTCAAAAGATTGTTCCGTCTCCATTCTTACTCCCCATCCTCTCGTTTAGCACGAATCGTTCCATCATGGAATCGGATATCGAACGAAGACGCTGTCAATGCCTTCGCGGAACGGACGATTTGTCCATCCTGTTCGACATACGTATAGCCGCGCATCAGAACATGCGTCGGACTGACGGAGTCGAGTCGCGCGAGCACATGACGCACTTGTTGTTGCTTGGATTGCAAGAGTCGACGCACGATTTCGAGTCGACGCCGTGATTGTTCAATCGTCGCTCGTTGTTGCACGAAGCGATCCCGCATCGGCACACGCATTAAGCGTGTGTCAAGACGCTCCACCTGTTGCTGGTGTTGCGCTACTACTTGCTTGATCTCCTTTTGGAGTGACATCTCTGCCCGGTCCAATTGTTCCTGCTTCAGTCCGAGTAGGACGCGTGGTGATTTCAGACCGTAGCTCGCGGCAAGCCGTGTCACTTGCTCTTGTTTACTTTTGAGGAGTTGTGCATACGTTCGTTCTAAACGTCGCTCTACATCCTGCACACGTCGAGTGAGTGCCTCTGCTTCCGGAGTGACGAGTTCTGCCGCTGCCGTTGGTGTAGCAGCACGAACGTCGGCGACGAAATCACTGATCGTAAAATCCGTTTCGTGACCGACAGCAGAGACGATCGGAATGCGGGATTCAAACACGGCTGTCACGACAGACATCTCATTGAATGCCCACAGCTCCTCAATCGAACCACCACCACGACCAATGATCAACACATCACAGGCAGCATGCTCATTCATCAGCTGAATGGCACGACTGATTTGTGGTGCCGCGTCCGCTCCCTGTACAAGGACCGGGGCGAAGACGATGGCTGCTTGCGGATAGCGGCGGCGGAGTGTCGTTGCGATATCATGAAGCGCTGCTCCTTTTGGCGACGTGATGATTCCGATGCGCTCTGGAAAAGCTGGCAACGATTGTTTGATTGCTGGATCAAACCAACCACGCTCTTCAAGATCCACCTTCAAGCGTGAGAACGCCTCATATAGCGCTCCTACACCTGTCTC
>NZ_WBYY01000259.1:0-3050 GCF_048985645.1 Exiguobacterium sp. A1_3_1
GTGTCTCTCCTGAGGAAAGGGCGTGAAAAGACGCGTCATTCTTTTTTTGAGTCAGTCTCTTTTGATTTCTTATTGTTGACGATAGACGGAGACCGAACCACCATTGACGAAGAATTGACCGTAGCCATCTTGGTTGATCGTTACCGATGCTGTGTTGTTTCCAGTGATGTCTGTCCAAACTTCTCCTTTGTTCTGAAGCCCGACGTACATCCATTTACTCCCGCCAGGACCATCTGAAAGGATTGTCGCAAGACCTGATTTTGTCCGGTCCGAGACACCTTCACGTGTCCAACCGATGATGTCTTGGTTATCGAGGTAATCATTTTGTTTCCCGAACGCGAAGTCCTTCCGTGCTTTAAGTAACGGATCAATCTTCGAAGCGAGTGCTGGAATTTCGCGATTCGACGTACCCTTTGTACCATAGTAGTCACCATAGAAGACCGACGGATAGCCTTGTTCGCGTGTCAGAATCATCGCGTAAGCAAGCGGTTTGAACCATGACTGAACCGTTGATTCAAGCGATTGTCCAGGCTGCGAATCATGGTTCTCTACGAGTGTGACGGCTTGGACTGGATTGCTCTTGACGAGAGTACCGTCAAAGATCGTCCGCATGTCATAGTACCCGCCGCCTTTACTTGCCTGTTCGAACTTATAATGAAGTGGTGCATCAAAGACGGATTGTTGATAATTCGTCCGACTTAAGTAGTTTTGCAACGTGCCGAGATCGTTCTGCCAGTACTCTGCGACTGTAAACAATGGTTTGCCCGTCGTCTGACGAACATTCGCGAGCCAGTCCGCTAAGTAACCGTGTTTGATATGCTTGACGGCATCGAGACGGAACCCATCAAGACCAAGTTCGTTGACGTACCATTTACCCCAGTTCTTCATTTCTTGCTGGACTTCTGGATGATCGAAGTCGAGATCCGCATACATCAAGTAATCGTAGTTGCCATTTTCAGTTGAGACATCCGTATCCCACGCTTTACCGGTACCGCGGAACTTGTAGATGGCACTCTTAGAACGTGATTGATCCCAGTCCGTGCCGTCGAAGTGGTACCATTTCCACTTGAAGTTCGAGTAGAGGTTATTTCGTGCTGCAAAATTGAAACCCGTCCATGCCTGGATTTGATAATCGCCAGAGACTTCTTGATTACGGTTACCCGGGTTGACTTCGACTGCCGTGACGGCTTCCGTGAAATCGGCGCCACCTTTATGGTTCATGACGACATCACCATAGACATCGATTCCAGCGGTATGCAATTGTCCGATCGCCGTTTTTAATTGCGCCTTTGTGCCGTATTTCGTACGGACCGTTCCTTTTTGATTGAACTCACCTAAATCGTATAGATCGTAGGCGCCGTATCCGACATCATTTTGCGAGGTACCTTTGTAAGCAGGGGGAATCCAGACCGATGTGATTCCGAGCTGATCAAGCTTTGTTGCGTCACTCCCGAGACGGTTCCAATGGTTACCGTCATTTGGCACATACCATTCGAAATACTGCATCATCGTTCCGTTGTCTGCCGTTGCGCCGACTGCAATCGGTTGCGCAAGTGGCGCTAAAAAAGCAGCGGATGCGACGGTTGCTAAAATCCATCTTTTTTGTTTCACGTAAAGACCTCCTTATGATTTGTGAAAGCGCTTGCATTATTTATTATAGGGAAGCTTCAGACAGGAGGAATATCGTCCCGGATTCTTATTTGTAAGTCTCTTTTGTTCGTGACTTTTGACCCTAGAATATTTCTTCTGAAGAATTATTTTGATGAGATTGACGTCATGAATGAAAAAAATCAGGACCATCTAACCGTTGCCTTTCGATGAATATTCTGAACGACGACTCACCTTTAAAAAAGCAGGTCTATCGTCCATCTTCCACCAGGAATGGATTCGGTGTGAAAATGAGCGTGTAACACCAGCTCTCATACATACCATTTAAGGGGGAACACACATGAACTGGAAGTCAAAGGTCACAGGTGCGCTTGCCGCAACACTTGCACTCGGGTCAATCGTCTTTACACCGGTCACAGCAAAAACAGTTGATCCAAAACAAGTTTCAGCAGGTCCGCAGATGGTCACGTCACAATCGACGATCGATGCGTACTATCTACCAGCAGCGGGGAAGACAGGGGCAGCGTTGAAGGCATCGCTGCACGATATCATCGACAACCATACACAAGTGTCATACGACACGGTATGGACAGCACTGAAAGAAACGGATCAAGATCCAAATAATGCGAATAACGTCATCGAGTTATACACGGGGAAATCGATTGCGAAAAGTAACAACGGTGGGAATGTCGGTCAATGGAATCGTGAACATGTCTGGGCAAAGTCACACGGTGACTTTGGTACGACGAACGGTCCTGGAACAGACTTGCATCACTTGCGTCCGGAAGACGTCGTCGTCAACAGTGCACGGGGCAATCTTGACTTCGACAATGGCGGTACGAAATACAGTGGTTGCGATTGCTACCGTGATGGCGATTCATGGGAACCACCAAACCGCGTCAAAGGTGACATCGCACGGATGATCTTCTACATGGCGGTTCGTTATGAAGGTGGCGGAGAAATCGATCTCGAAGCTTCAGAAAACGTCAATAATGGTACGAACCCGTTACACGGCAAATTGTCGACGCTGAAAGCATGGAATAAGCTTGACCCAGTTGATAGCTTCGAGAAACGTCGCAACGATGTCATCTTCGAGAAGTGGCAAAAAAACCGGAATCCGTTCATCGATCATCCGGAATACGTAACATCAATTTGGGGAAATTGATGACGAGTCAGTAAATAGGAAAGGGGCTGACTCAACAGTCAGTCTCTACAAAGATAGGGGTGGCAGAATGATGATCTGCCACCCCTATCTTGTAACAAAAAGAATGACGCGTTTCACGCAACTCCTACAGGGAAAAGCGCATCTTTGCGCTGACAGAGACAAATAAGACCCGCTTTCCTGCTTGAATAAAGCAGGAAAACTGGCTTGTGTCTCGCCTGAGAAAATGGCGTGAAAAGACGCGTCATTCTTTTTTGAGTCAGCCTCTTTTCATGGAGTC
>NZ_WBYY01000260.1:0-3033 GCF_048985645.1 Exiguobacterium sp. A1_3_1
TTGGGCTCGGAGATGTGTATAAGAGACAGGACCGTTACCGTATATCCTGCGTTTTTGAATTCGATGTACGCTTCCGCGAACTCAGACAACCAAAGTCCTGTTGCGTGTCCTTCCTTCATTTCTTTTGCGTTCGTGACGACCATTAAGATGTGTTTACTCATGATATGTTCCTCCTTTTTCGTTTGCCGATTGGCTACGTGATTAGAATACGCCCGCTTGAATCAAAAAACAAATTAATAAAAGTGAGCTTATCGATAAATAAATTTATGCTTTAAAATAAAAACTGCTTCCTACCATGACGGCGGAAGCAGTTTGAAAGATAGATTAACGTACGTCAGAAGAATAGTTAGAGAACATCGAGTGACTTCGTACCGTCACGATCACACTAGCAAGACTTGCGACCGTTCCAAGGACAGCGACGATGATCGTCGAGGATCCGTTCGGAATCAAGAAGCCGACGGGGATCAGTCCGACGAAACTGAAGACGATCAAGGATTGATAGACGACATTGATGATCTTCAGGACAGGATGTTCGAAAAATGATAGGACGAGCGGTGGTACGAATAAGAAGACAATTAGTCCAATCGCGAGGTAAACCGATAATGGCTCTTCAAACGAAATGGTGTTTCCAGTTGAGTGGCGTGCTGCGACAAGGATAGCGACGATAGCGACGCATAAGGTCACACAAACGAACGTTAACCGTTTTAACATATGAACCCCTCCTTTTTACTCTTATTCCATAATAAACTATTTTTTCAAATAGAAGACAATATTTTTCCGGCCGTCCAGTAGTGACGAATCGCTTTGATGATGATGTCAGGGCGATCCCAGTGTAATAGATGTCCTGTCTCGGGGACGAAATGGACCGTTGCTTGCGTCATCTCATGTAATCGGTTCGTTGCCTGCTGAAGGATCGATGCTTGATCTGTCGGTAACGTTGCGACGTACAACTGAATGTCCGCTGGTGGAACGTCCGGGAGGAAATCAAGAACATCCTCGTGGTGAAGCGCGCGTACGATCGCAGCAGCCGTCTCTCCTCGCGCATGCCAGTGGAATCGTCCTTCCTCCATCCGAAGGAGATCGGCACCAGCTAAATCGAGGGAGTGCGAGCGACGTGCATCCGGAGCATAGACAGCAACGTCTAAAAATTCGTCCCATGTTGAAACGGAATCCTCGAAATCTTGTTCATAAAAGGCGACTTCTTCCTCTACGGAAAGACCGTAAAGCCGTTTACTATGATAGCCGCCGTCAATTAAAATCGTGCCGAGCACACGATCCGCATGTTCAATCAAATAATACAGTGACAGAACACTTCCCCATGAGTGCGACAAGGCATAGAACCGCTTGACATCAAGGATGTGTAAGACTTCGTCGATCCAGTCCGTAAAGGGTTTCATGCGATAGTGTAGAGGATCTAAGAAAGCTGGTGTTTTGCCGTGACCGGGTAAATCAATCGCAATCAGACGGAATTCATCAGCGAGCGCTTCGGCGATTTCGATGAAGCTGAGACTCGTACTGCCGAGTCCATGAAAGCAGACAATCGTCGGAAGCTGTTCGGTTCCCCATTCCGTAATGTGGACGGATTGTTGCTGACAGGTGATCGTATAACGTTTCATTTGCCGTCTCCTTTTTTCTTTTACTGTACCATGAGGAGAATGTTGGGAATTGAAAAATAAGGAAACTTTCTTTAAGGAGTAGCGTAGAGTAAGATAACACGTCATTTACATAGAGGAGAATTCACATGGAAACCATCATCACGATGCTCTTAACAGCCGTTACCTTATATGGACTCGGTGTCCTTGTCACGAAAGTAAAACAACGCTTGCGTTAATCAAAAATATGTCCAAAGGAGTCCGTCATGTTTCCAATCGTAAAACAAGAATTCACGAGCAGCTTCAAAAGCATCAAAGCGATTCTATTGATTCTTTTTCTGACGATCACGTCCGTCTTCACAGCATCGTATTTGACGAGGCATCCGGAACTGCTTGCTGGCGTTAATCAACCGTCTGCCTATACTTCAAGCATTAAGTTCTTCATCCTGTTCTTCGGTTTTCTGTTCGTGGCTGCGTTATCACACGACATCATCAATCGTGAAATCGAGACACGGACGATTCGTTTACTGGTCACGAAGACGTCGCGTCTGCGAATCGTTTTGGAGAAGTTTCTCGGATCATTGTTATTCTGGTGCGCGACGCTTACGATCAATTTCCTGATTGTCTCGCTCTACGCGCAGCAATGGTTCTGGATCGATTATCTGACGGTTCTGATCGTCATCCTATACATCACCAGTTTCAACATCTTTTTATCTACGATGATTGCGAAGCCTGGTTTGACGATGTTTCTCGGTATATTTCTCGGGATTGTCGTCCCGATCATCGGTCTCTGGTCAGCGTTCTCGGAAAAATGGTACCTGGTACCGTTTCAATACATCTTGCCGTACCACGCTGTCATCATGTCTGGGACGTTATTAGTGTTACCTGTTTTATGGAGTGGGTTGTTTTTGACAGTCTCCTATCTCACGTTAAAGCGAAAGGATTTGTAATATGAGTGCGATTGAAGTAAATGGGTTGAAGAAATCGTTCGGTGCGAAGGAAGTCTTACGAGAAGTGAATTTGACGGTCGAACGAGGAGAAATCTTTGGTTTTTTAGGTCGTAATGGTGCTGGGAAATCGACGTTCATTCAGATTATAACCGGAATCACACAAGCGACAGGCGGAACCGTCGCACTTCTCGGTGAATCCGCTGATCGTCTGGATGCCATCAAACAACGGATCGGGGTCATGCCGGATACATCAAATCTGTATCATGATATGACGGCACGTGCGTTTCTTAACTATATGGCAGGATTATCAGGAGTTCGCATCACGAAGCAAGAAGTTAGAAGATTGCTTGAACAAGTCGGATTAAGCGGGACGGAGCGACAAAAAATCGGGAGCTTCTCGTTCGGGATGAAGAAAAAGATCAGTATCGCACAAGCGCTCACCGGAAATCCGGAATTACTCTTTTTAGATGAACCGACGTCCGGTCTTGATC
>NZ_WBYY01000261.1:0-2954 GCF_048985645.1 Exiguobacterium sp. A1_3_1
TGGGCTCGAAGATGTGTATAAGAGACAGATATGGAACTCGTCGCTCGATACGCGGATCGTGTCCTCGTCATGGAGCAAGGGCGGATTGCTTTTGACGGGCGTCCGAGCGAGTTATTCGCTGACGTTCCGTTACTCGAACGCTGTCAGCTACAACGTCCACTTTCGTACCAATTCCAGGAGGTGAAGCGCCATGCAGACGAACGCGTCACCGTTCGCTAAACTCAATCCTGTCATCAAGGGGAGCGGATTGTTTTTGATCATGTTTGCCTTAATTGCAACGAATGACTGGATCAAAACGTTGGTGTTCCTGAGTTTTGCTATCGCTTTGCTACTCCTCTCCGGATGGGGTCCCGTCGATTTCTTGAAACGGCTCGCACCTTACAGTCTATTATTCTTATTGACGTTCTGGATGATGGCGGCGTTTGGCAAAGGTACGAACACGCTCTGGTCGTTCGGTTGGTTTCATGTCACGTCGGAAAGTGTCGTACATGGCTGGTTACTTTCCTTACGGATGGCAACGTTCGTCTGCTTAAGTTTCGCTTTCGTCACGACGACCGATGCGACCCGGTTCGTGATGAGCTTGATTCACCAGGCAAAGGTGTCGCCTCGCTTCGCGTATGGGTTCCTTGCCGGGATCCGCTTTCTGCCTCAATTGGTCGAAGAAGTCCGCGTCTTACGGCGAGTCCGAATGATTCGGAACGTGCACAGTCGCTTTCCTGGTGATGCGTTTCTATCAATCGGCTTACCGCTCTTCTCGCGATCGATCCAGCGGGCAGAACGGATAGCAATCGCTTTCGAAGCCCGTCATTTTTCAGCGGAACGGACATATTATGAAGTGCCAGTCGTTCAGCGTCAGGATATTATCTACCTCGTGGTCATCCTCCTGTTGATCAGTCTTGTCTTTTGGCTATGATTACCGCCACCCGTATCCGGGTACATTCTAGCAAGACAAATTGAAGGAGAACGACATGAAACGAATCCTATTGATTGGTGCAGGGCACGCTCACCTGCATTGCATTACACACGGACCAACAGAAGACGTCGAGTGGCTGATTTTAAGCGCCTCGACGTACCAATATTACTCGGGCATGTACTCCGGCCTTGCTGACGGAACATACGACATCGATGAGATCCGTATCGACATCGCCGCCTTATGTCGCGCCTATGATAAACAATTCATCGAGGAGACCGTCATCAAAATCGACCCCGTTGAAAAAGTCGTCTTCGGTGCATCCGGCAGACGCTATACCTATGACGTCGTCTCGACGAATATCGGCTCGTTCGATTGGTCGGAAGATACGACACGATTATCGATCAAACCGAACTACCGGTTACCGGATACATTAAAGCGTCTGCAACAAGCAAAGCGTCCAGTCTTGATTGGAAGTGGTGCAGCGGCCGTCGAGATGGCGGCGTCCTTGAAAGCAGCGGGTGTGCCGATCACACTGGTCACGGATCCCGAGTTACTTTCAGGACACCCAGCAGCGGAAGCCATTACACGACGCTTACAAGAACTCGATGTGCATTGGATTCGAGAACGCCCACTGAACGAGGCGTCTCCTCTTCGCTTTTCACATCACCCACCAATCGAGTCAGATGCCATCATCCGCTTGACGGGTGCGAAAGCTCCGGTATTGTTTGCAGACAGTAAGCTCTATACGGAAGACGGATTTCTACTTGTCAATGAACAATTGCAAGCGCTCAATCATCCAAGTCTGTTTGCTGCGGGTGACGCGGCGACCCTCGTCGCTTATCCCGATATTCCAAAGAATGGCGTCACAGCTGTCCGGCAAGCACCGATCTTACTAGCAAATCTCTTACGGTACGTCCAGGAAGAGGCACTGCAAACGTATCGTCCGCAAACGAACTATTTGACGATTTTATCGATGGGACCACGTCATGCGGTTTCAATGTATGGCAATCAGTATTCGACTCACCCGTTCGGTTGGTACTTGAAGCGCTGGATCGATCAACGGTTCATGCGGAAGTATCGTCCATAAAAGCGTGCGCCGGCGCACGCTTTTTTCTGTACACAAAAACAAGCCATGGACGGGTGTCCATGGCTTGTTGGATTAGACGGTTTGATTTCCTTTAACGTACGAGAGTAACGTTTCGTTGAACTTCTCTTGTTCATCAAGCAACATACCGTGCCCACTCTCTTCGAAGACTTCAAGTCGTGCATGTGGAATTTCCTTTTGCATTTCTTCCGCGAACTCGAACGGACAGACTTGGTCTTTTTTACCGTGGATGATTAACGTATCGACTTTGATGTCTCCGAGTTTCCCACGCAAGTCCTCGTCACGTAAGGCGATCGCTGACTGAATCGTACCGTGGGACGAAGCGGCGATACTAAGTCCATGGAACCATTGTTGAAGTGGTTCTGGATGTTCCTTCGCAAAGAAGATTTCCCCGAATCCTTTGAGCATTGACGGACGATCCTGTTTCGTGTCGGCAATCAACGCATCGACTTCTTCTTTTGTCATCCCGTATGGATAGCCGTCGCGTTGTGTAAAGACAGGGGCTGCGGCTCCAGCGAGAACGAGCTTACTGACTTTTGAATCCCCGTATTGCAAGAGATAGGACAAGGCGATTCCTCCTCCCATCGAGAAGCCGAGCAACGTGACATTCGTTAATTTCAGCTGTTCGATGACTTCATTAATGTCGGACGCCATCGTCTTATAATCGTATCCCGTTGCTGGTGCATCTGATTTGCCATAACCGCGATAATCGATTCCGACGTAACGGTACCCTTCTTCGACGAGCAAGTTCTTTTGATACTCGAACATGTTATTGTTTGCCGGCCAGCCGTGTAAAAAGACGACCGGTTGACCCGACCCGACATCCTCGACATAAATTTTCGTGCCATCAACTGCTTGAATGAATGTACCCATCATAAAACCCCCATAGTAATAGATTGCCGTGCATGCATCTATTACTGTCTCTTATACACATCT
>NZ_WBYY01000262.1:0-2973 GCF_048985645.1 Exiguobacterium sp. A1_3_1
GTGGGCTCGGAGATGTGTATAAGAGACAGGCTTCAGACGGTGTGATGACAGAAGCTGCGACGAGCGCACTATATTCTCCAACACTGTGTCCGAGTACGAAATCAGGTGTATGTCCTTGTGCTGCGTACTGCTGTGCGAGTAATGCACTGTGTGCGACGATGGCTGGTTGAGCGATGTCCGTCGCTTTCAATTCATCCTTCGTCCCTGTCGTCATCAGCGTCGTCAGATCCAGACCAATTCGCGTTCCGAGGTCAGCGAGTGCTTGGCGTGTCTCGTCTTGCGTGATGAGCGTCTGTCCCATTCCAGGCGTTTGTGACCCTTGTCCCGGAAACATCCAAACTGTTTTCCCCATCTCGTCTCACTCCTTCTTAACGTGCTTTTGTTGCCTTCGCTTGAACGATTTTGGCAACGACTTCTTGTTCGACCATCTTTTCCGCTTGAACGAGCGCTCGGCTGAATGCGTAGGCATTACTTGAACCATGCGCCTTGATGACCGGAGCCGCAATCCCGAATAGTCCAGCACCGCCATATTCTTCATAGGCGAGCAACTGCTTCATTTTTTTCAACTTCGGTTTCAGTACGAGAGCGGCGAGCTTTGATGTCCACGAGCTCATGAATTGTTCCTTCATGACACCCATGATCATACTGGCTGCCCCTTCAGTACTTTTAAGTAACGTATTGCCGGCAAAACCTTCCGTGACGATGACATCGACGTCACCGCTCATCGCTTCTCTCGCCTCGACGTTCCCAACGAAATGAATCGGTGCTGTCTCAAGTAGCGGATACGTTTCCTTCGTCAGTGCATTCCCTTTACCGGCTTCTGATCCGATATTCAAGAGTCCGACTTTTGGACGTGTGATGCCGCGAACTTGTTCTGCGTAGACAGACCCCATGATGGCATAATCGAGCAAATGCTCTGCCTTCGCATCCGGGTTGGCGCCAACATCTAAGATGACGACACCTTTCCCATTACGTGTCGGGAAAGTCGGGGCCAGTGCAGGACGGTCAACTCCTTCGATTCGACCGATGACGAACAATCCGGCAGTCATGAGCGCTCCCGTGTTGCCTGCTGAAATCAAGGCATCTGCCTCTCCTGATTTCACCAGGTTTGCAGCCACAACGAGTGAGCTATCTTTCTTGCGGCGAATCGCACGTACCGGTTCATCTTCTCCGGTGATGACGGATGCCGCGTGGACGATCGTCACGCGCGGATCCTCGATTGTGTATGAGCGTAATTTCAACTCATCTCCGACTAGTCGGATATCGATGTCTTCGTTTGGACGTTCTGCCAAATAGGCAACGACCCCTTCTACGATGGCACGGGGTGCGTGATCGCCCCCCATAGCGTCAACTGCTAAAATCATTTCGATTCCTCCTTACTACTTCGATACACTGTGAACTCACCGATGAAGACACATTCTTCACCGACATAACTCTCCACCGTGATGTCAGAACGACCATCTTGACGATGGGAACTGACGAATGCCTTCGCAACGACGCGTTCTCCGACGTGAACGGAGCGTGTGAACTGAACGTTCGCACGTGTCGTCAACGCGAGTTCATCGTCGATGAGCGCAATCGCAAGCGAGTTTGCCTGCGCGAACAAAATATGTCCGCGGGCGATCGCATTCCGACTAAACGCATGTTCCGGCAAAATCTCAAGGATCGAGATCGCAGATGTATCGAGTTTCAGGTCAATCATATCACCAATGACTTCATTTTCAGTCAACGTACGCACATCATCCAGCCGTTCGGTCGCGACGTGTTTAATTCGCTCCCGTAATTCCGGAATCTTTAATTCCATCCGGTCGAGACGAATCGTCTGAATACTGACACGGAATCGTGTCGCCAGCGCTTCATCCGTGATGAACGGATTTTGCTCGATCGTCTGTAATAATTCTTGTTGTCTCTCTTTTTTAGGTACCCGCATGTATGTTCCTCCCACAAGAAGGATGACCACTATTATTACCTGGTACTAATAGTAGTATATATCCCTTGTTGTTCACTTTCAAGTATTATTCGATTCTTTCTCCTTCAAGTAGCCCTTGTCGTTCGATATAGTCACGCAAGACATCGTATTCCGGCGCTTGCCAAAAGGCGTCCGATCGCAGTAATCGGACTGCATCTTGTCGCGCGGTTTCCATGACTTGTATATCGAGCGCCGGATCGGTCAAGACGAAGCGCGGTAATCCACTTTGTTCGGTACCGAAGAAATTTCCGGCTCCGCGCAGTTTTAAATCCTTTTCCGCTAGCTTGAAGCCATCGTTCGTCTCCGTCATCGTCTTGATCCGTTCTTTTCCCGTATCGGAAGAGGGATCGGCGATTAGAATACAGTAAGACTGGGCATCGCCTCGACCGACGCGTCCTCTTAATTGGTGTAATTGCGCAAGACCGAAGCGTTCTGCATCATGAATGACGATGATCGATGCGTTCGGAACGTTCACGCCGACCTCGACGACCGTCGTTGAAACAAGGATTTGAACAGTATTCTCCTTGAATGCCTGCATGACCTCGTCTTTTTCTGAAGAAGTCAAGCGCCCATGCATCAAACCGACATGATAAGGCTTGAACCGCTCGGTCAATGTCGCATGTAATTCGATCGCATTTTGAACTTCGAGTGATTCGGATTCCTCGATCAATGGCGTGATGACGTAGGCTTGTCGACCTTGCGACAATTCTTTCTCGACGAATCCGAAAACGCGTTCCATCTGTTGCGGTTTCGCCCAGTAGGTCTCGATTTCCTTTCGTCCCGCCGGCATCTCATCGATGATCGAAACATCCATATCTCCAAAGACCGATATCGCAAGCGTACGCGGAATCGGTGTCGCTGTCATATATAATACATCTGCCTGTTCAGCTTTCGCGCGCAACCGCTTCCGTTGTTCGACACCGAAGCGATGTTGTTCATCGGTGATGACGAGGTGTAATGCCTTGAACTGGACGGTGTCTTGAACTGTCTCTTATACACATCTC
>NZ_WBYY01000263.1:0-2947 GCF_048985645.1 Exiguobacterium sp. A1_3_1
GCCGTATGGTCGATCATTCCTGCTAAATTCATGTTTGTTGTCCTCCTTAAGGGTATCCCTTAGACTCTGTTTTTATTCTATCACGCAAGAGGTCAGACTTCTATCTTTTTACGCGACTTTTCGGAGCTGTTTTTTCCGAATCCAGACACCATTGAGCGTAAAGACGATTGCTGCTGTCCAAATACATGTAAACGCCACCATGTGCGTTTTAGTAAATGGTTCGTGATACAGCAACACACCGAGTCCAAGCGACAAGGTTGGTGCGACGAATTGCAGGAATCCGACCCACGTGAACGGAATCCGTTGTGCCCCGAATCCGAATAACAAAAGTGGAACAGCGGTGACAATCCCGGTCAAGATGAGTCCGGTCGTCGTACCGACAGATTCGGTCATCGAAGACGTCCCTTGTACTTGCCAATAGCCTAGGAAAATCAAAGCCAGCGGAAGCGGCGCCATCGTCTCGAGCGTCAGACTGACCGTTGATTCGAGTGGTCGCCGCTTTTTGACGACGCCGTAAAAGCCGAAGCTTAAGGCAAGTGCGATCGAAATCCATGGAAACTCGCCGTAGCCTATCGTCAAAATCAAGACACCGATCGTCGCAAGGACAATCGAGATCCACTCGATCCGTGAAAGCTTTTCCCGAAAGAATACGACACCAAAGACGATGCTGACAAGCGGATTGATGTAATAACCAAGCGACGCTTCGACAATGAATTGATGATTGACGGCCCAGATATAGATGAACCAGTTCAGACTGATGATCAGTCCGTTTAAGAAAAAGAGTCGCCGCGTGAACGGATCGCGTAACGCCGTTTTCCACTTCCCAAGTGCTTTTTGAAATGATAATAAGATGAGCAGAAATAAGAATGACCAGATAATCCGGTGTGCCAGTATCTCTTCACTCGGTACGTTGGCGAGCATCTTCCAGTAGAGCGGTAAGAGTCCCCAAATGATATACGCGACAAGTGTCGCAAAGAATCCTGGTAGATTCACGTAATCCCTTCTTTCATTATGATACCTTCTTCATTCGCATTTTTCCTGCCGATAAACCGCTGATCGTAAAGAGAGCAACAGCAATCCAAATGAACAGGAAAGCGATGAAGTGAATCGTCGTAAAGACGTCATTAAATAGATAAATTCCAAGGAGTAGCGTCAGGGTCGGGGCAATGTATTGGAGAATCCCGACGTAGACAAACGGGATTTTCGGCATTCCGTATCCGAATAACATCAATTGGACTGCTGTTGCGATCCCGAGCATGATGATCGCAACCAGCGCACTCGTCGGCATCGCAAGCGGTTGACTATCTGTCACACCAAGCGTCAAGAGAGCGAACGGGAGCGTGACCAGTGTCTCTAAAAATAATCCGGATAATGGTTCGGCTGCTGCCTTTTTCTTTAGTACACCGTAAAATGCGAACGAGACGGCAAGTGAAAAGGCGATAATCGGAAATTGACCATAACCGAGCGTTAAAATCATCACACCGATGATTGCTGATAAAATCGCAATCACTTGCGGACGCGTCAATCGTTCCTTAAAAAAGATCAAACCGAACAAGACGCTGACGAGCGGATTGATGTAATACCCGAGTGACGACTCAACGATATACCCTTCCCCGATGGCGTAAAGATAGAGCGACCAGTTCCCACCTAATACGAGCCCTGCCGCAAGCACGGTATAGCGCTGGCGTTTGTTTTGCCATAATTGACGAACGAATTGGAATTTCTTCGTCAGGCGTAGTAACAACGTCACGAAGATGAACGCACTCAATATCCGAATTGAAACGACCGTCCATGCTGGAATACCAGCAGCAAATACTTTGTAGATCGGCAACAGTCCACCAATCACGTAGGCGACAAATGTCGCACTCATACCCCGTTTATCCACGGTCATCCCCCTTATGTATGAAGAAAGCCGCCAGTGGCGACTTTCATTGAACCTTATTGCCCGTCAAGCGTCGTAAACAACTCGCGTAATTCCTCTTCTGTCAAATCTCGCCAAGAACCAATCGGTAAATCGCCAAGCTCGATGTTCATGATCCGGACGCGTTGGAGACGCTTAACTCGGTAGCCGAACTCTTTACACATACGGCGAATCTGACGATTTAACCCTTGCGTCAAAATGATCCGGAATGTCCGTGTCTCAAGTGGTTCAACGATGCATTCCTTCGTTGTCGTACCGAGAATGTCAACACCACTCGCCATCCCTTGAATGAACGTATCCGTAATTGGTGCATCGACGGTTACGATATATTCTTTGTCGTGATTGTTTTCTGCTCGTAAGATCCGGTTAACGACATCACCGTCATTCGTCAACAGAATCAAGCCGTCTGAATCTTTATCGAGGCGACCGATTGGGAAAATCCGCTTCGGATGATTGACGAAATCGATGATGTTTCCTTCGATATCAAGCTCTGTCGTACACGTGATGCCGACTGGTTTATTTAAGACGATGTAGACAGGTTTTGGTTTTGTCTGAAGCGGCTGACCGTCGATTTCGACGACGTCCGTTTCTTCAGCTTGCGAGCCGAGTTCTGCTGTCAGACCGTTGATCGTCACACGACCTGCTTCGATCAGTTTATCGGCAGCACGTCTTGAGCAAAAGCCCGTTTCGCTAATGAATTTGTTGATTCGCATGAATGATATCCTCTTTCCTTAATTGAACTGTATTCAGTGTAGCGCATTCCTGAAATGAAAACAAAAAAAGTGGCAAAGAAAACCAGAGGTTTCCTTTGCCCTTTCGATTAGACCGCAGCGTCTTTTAATGTCTGCATGATGCGGACGAATTGACCATCATTCATCGGATAGCCGGCTTTCGTGATTTTGACACGAACGAGTTGTCCGATCATTGACTCATCGCCTTCGATTGCGACACGCAGATAGTTATCCGTGTAACCGACGAGACGACCGCCTGCTTCCTGTCTCTTATACACATCTCCGAGCCCACGAG
>NZ_WBYY01000264.1:0-2931 GCF_048985645.1 Exiguobacterium sp. A1_3_1
CTACCTTGACAGGGTAGAGGTCGCTGGTTCGAGCCCAGTCAGAATCATACCGAAAGCCCGCTTTTCCTTTATAGGAAAAGCGGGCTTTTTTTATTATTTCTTTATCTCATCTTCTGTGACCCATTTATGGTTTTTCACCATCTCTCCACCGTCCGTCGGTTCATAGTTCACCATGTAGACCGTCGTTTCCTTTACTTCATCAATCGTCACTTTTGCTCCATCCATACCCTTCATATGATCCGCTTTGACAGTCGTTTCATCACCAACTTGCAGTGGCTTCGTTGGAACGGGATCGAGTTCTTCCTGAATGACCCATTTATGATTTTTCACCATCTTTCCACCATTGGTCGGTTTGTAACTAATCGCATAGACGACGGTATCATAAGCTCCCGCAATCGTTGCTTTAGCTCCGTTCATTCCATCCATATGATTCGTCGTCAACGTGACGTTGCTTCCTTTCGGATAAGTCGGATCACTGGCTTCCTTTAGACCAGACGGTATCTTTCCATCACTCGAATGCATCATATCTCCATGAGACATGTCGTGTGAGTCGCTATTGCTTCCTTCGTCATTTGAAGCGGATCCGCATGCACCGAGCCAAAGCGTAGAACTAAGAGCCAGTGCGGTTAACGTCAATGATTTTTTCATATTAAAATCCTCCTGAATTCACAATTCACTAGTCTTTATTACTATACCCAGCGTATGTGCAAATCGTGTGCAGATGAGGTGACAGTTTTGTTTGTCAGCGTCGATCGTGTTTTTTTTCGCTATACTAAAGTGAAGAGAAAGGGAGGAAATGTCATGCGTCGTATTTCATACTCGGTCGGAGGAATCGTGCTTGCGGCATTTTTAATTTGTGGCAGTGTGTTGTTTGGGACGTTGTATTATCAGTTATCTCAAACACGAACGCAGGAAGTAGTGGACGGTTTACTGAACCGAGGAAATACCCATCGTGATGTCCTTGTCGATTCCTATGACCAAACGACAATGCGCCATGTCAGCATGATGGAAGCAGATTCATCGTTTACTGTGGTGATCACTGATGCAGATGGAAAACAACTCGAAGCGTCACGACCTTTGTCGAATGAGATGAAAAGTGTGCTAGAGCATACGGATTTCGATTACCGTCAACAAGGAAAAATCGTGACGATGCGTGACTTTTTAATGACGGACAGTCCCATTACCATCGACGGGAAACATCGGGGGCATGTCTTCATGTTCGCTTCTAAAGCAATCGTAGATCACGTACTTGATCCGTTGAAACAGCAGTTTTTCCAAGTGGGTCTGCTCGCACTATTATTAGCAGGTGCGGCAAGTATTTGGACGACCCGACTCATCTCTCGTCCGTTGATTCAGATGGAAAAAGCGACGGCACGCCTATTAGATGGAGAAGGTGGAGAGTTGCCGATTGATCGACAAGACGAACTGGGACAATTGGCGCGTTCGATTCAGCAATTAAAACAGGATCTCGATTTTTTGAATCGAGAACGATCCGAATTTTTAGCAAGCGTATCTCATGAATTACGCACACCATTGACATATATAAAGGGATACGCGGATATTCTCGAACGCCAAACGTTGACGCCGGATGAGCAACAACGCTACATTACGATCATTCGAGAAGAAAGTCAGCAAATGAATGAATGGATTGAGCAATTATTTTGGCTAGCACGCATTGATGCGAATGCTTTTATGATGGAACGAAAACCTGTCGATGTCGAAGACTTGATTCATCAAGTGATACGATTGATGCGCCTGGACATCGAACAAGAAAATGTTTCGTTCGAGATAGAAGGTGAGCGATTAGAAGTGATGGGTGACGCTCAGCAGCTCCGTCAGATGATCGTGAATATCATTGAAAATGCACGACGACATACGACGTCGGGAAAAATTATCGTTCGTTATGGTGTCAACGCAGTAGGGGCTTTCATTCAAATCGAAGATACAGGAGAAGGGATCGCTGCAGAATCTTTACCTCATGTAACGAAACGGCTCTACCGAACGGAAGCATCTCGTTCTCGAAAACATGGAGGAACTGGAATCGGACTCTCCATCGTTGAAGCAATTGCTCAGACACATGGAGCAGAATTGAACATCAAGAGTCAGCTTGGACATGGAACACAAGTGACACTGCAGTGGAAGGAGAAATAAAATGCCGCATGTATTGATCGTAGATGATGAACCAAGAATGCTTGAACTGCTCAAACTGTATATTCAGCCGTATGGGTACACGTGTCAGCTTGTGGATTCTGCGCAACAAGCTCTTGATCTCTGCCGTCAGCACGTATTCGACCTGATTTTACTAGATGTCATGATGCCGGATATGGATGGCTGGACATGTTGTCGTCTCATTCGAGAACACTCTAACATCCCAATCTTGATGGTTACGGCTCGGAATCAGCGGGAAGACATCATTCGGACACGAGAAGTAGGAGCGAATGATTACATATCAAAACCGATTCAAGAAGGGGAACTGATCGGGCGAATGGAAGTTTTATTACAGCAACAGTATGATGGTCTATCCTATGACCGGGAAAGCTATCGTTGTAGTTACCTCCAACAAAAGATTTCGTTAACGAAGACGGAGTTTGAGTTGTTAGGTGTATTTTTAGATTCTCCACGACGTGTTTGGACACGCGATCAACTAACGACGATGTTATGGGGAGCGGAAGCGTCTGTAGACGAGCGGACGATCGACTCGCATATCAGACATTTAAGAGAAAAACTACGTGTTTGCGGTTTTCCGATTGAACAGCATCTCGAAACAGTTCGCGGAATCGGATACCGATGGACACACCAATAAAGGGGAAAATCAAAACATGACGACACTCTATTTCGTACGGCACGCACACTCGACATATTCACCAGATGAACGGAAACGGCCACTTTCCGATAAAGGACGAGCAGATGCGATACGTTTACTTGAAACGT
>NZ_WBYY01000265.1:0-2916 GCF_048985645.1 Exiguobacterium sp. A1_3_1
GCAGGAAGACTGGCTTGTGTCTCGCCTGAGGAAAGGGCGTGAGTAGATGCGTCATTTTTTTGGAGTCAGCCCCGTCTACTCCTTGAGTCGATGCTTATCGGCTTTTTTAGAGAATAAAATAAATCGAAATCATTACGATTGACGTCAGGTGAAAAGTCGGTTACTCTATAAAACGTAACGATTACGTTTTAGGAGATGAATGATGATGCAACCGATATCGATCACCGTTTTATCTGGATATCTTGGATCTGGTAAAACGACACTATTGAACCATTTACTACATAATCGCGAAGGGCGCCGCCTCGCGATCATCGTCAACGACATGAGTGAGGTCAACATTGACGCGGCATTGATTGAGCAAGGCGGATTCTCGCGGACGGAAGAGTCGTTCGTCACTCTCTCGAACGGCTGCATTTGCTGCACGTTACGTGACGATTTATTACTTGAAGTCAAACGCCTCGTCGACCAAGGCGATATTGACGGTATCGTCATCGAATCGAGTGGTATCTCGGAGCCGATTCCGGTCGCCCAGACCTTCACCTACGAAGATCCGGACAGTGCCATCGACTTATCACAAGTCACGAAAATCAATGCGATGGTCACGGTCATCGATGGGTACCGTTTCTTGAAGGACTTCGAATCCGGTGAATCGTTGATTGAGCGGAAACAGGCCGTTGATGAGACAGACGTGCGCGAAGTCGTCGATCTACTCGTCGATCAAGTCGAGTTCGCAGATATCATTGTCTTGAATAAAGTCGATCGCTTGACAGCGGAAGAACGCCATACCGTCATCGGCTATCTAAAGGCATTAAATCCAGTTGCCCGCTTGATTGAGACGACGTATGGTCAAGTCGATCCGACAGAGATCTTAGACGTTGATCTATTTGATTTTGAACAAGCGGCAGCGAGTGCTGGCTGGATCCGTGAGTTGAATGCGGAAGAACATATTCCAGAAACGGAAGAGTACGGAATCAGTTCGTTCGTCTACAAGCGCGACGTGCCGTTCCACCCTGAGCGCTTACTAGCCTTGATTGAAGACTGGCCGCAAGAAGTCGTTCGGGCAAAAGGCTTCTTGTTCCTTGCGACACGTCCTGAGATGGCATTGCTGTTCCATCAGGCAGGATATGCGTCGAACATGGAATACGCTGGTCGTTTTGCATCAGATGAGGATCGACGGACCGAACTTGTCTTGATCGGTATCGGACTGGAGCAAGAGAAGCTCGAAGCGCTATTCGATACATGTCTCGTCCAGGAACACGAAACGGATTGGGCATCACTGAATGATCCAATCCCTGGTCGCGAGATGTACGAAGAAAACTTTCTATAAGAGGTCAATCTTTTGAGAAACCGTGTCTGCGGTTTCTCTTTTTTGTTATATTTTCATAGTGAATGGGGAAACAATACTAGTGAAGGTATGTTAATTGAAGGAGGAAGGTCTGTGCGTAACCGGATTTTACAATTCGCACTCGTATTTTTAGTCGCCGGTGGCATCATTTGGGGACTATATCAACTCGGCTATTTATTTTACGTCTTAACGATTTCAGCGACGGTCGTGCCGCTTGCTGTCATCATGATCATCTTCATCGAGAACCGGACTGCAGAATCGACGATTGCTTGGTTCCTCGTCCTAATCTTCTTACCGATTCTCGGAGTCATCATCTGGTTGATGTTCGGTCGAAATCCACGGCGTCGCCGTCGGAATCGTCGTTCGCATGACGAACGGAAATTGCTTAAGCAAGCGATTCGTCCAGTCCGGTCGCTTGCCGTCAGTGAGTTGCCACCGAACCATTTGAAGCTCGCGAACACGATTCGTAACTTCGGTGGGGGCGGGGTGGACGTGCATACATCAAGTGACATTCTGACGAACGGGGAAGAGACGTTCCCAGCGATATTAGAGGCGATTCGTCAAGCGCAGCATCACGTCCACATCCAGTACTACATCTATCGGAATGATGAGACAGGTAAAGCGATCCGGGAAGCATTGATTGAGCGACTCGAAGCCGGTGTGACGGTCCGGTTCATGTATGACGGACTCGGAAGCTATATGCTCGGTGAGAACTTCCTGCGCCCGCTACGCGACGCTGGAGCGCATATCGCAGCCTATGATCCGATTTCGAGTCCCTTGTTCATCTTCACGGCGAACTTCCGCAATCACCGGAAAATCGTCGTCGTTGATGGTAAGGTCGGTTTCACCGGTGGTTTGAACGTCGGGGATGAATACGACGGCAAGAGTAAGAAATTCGGCTTTTGGCGCGATACGCATTTACGGCTCGAAGGACGTGCCGTCAAGGAGTTACAAGCGACGTTCCTCGACGACTGGATCTATGCCCAAATTGAATCGAGTGACACATGGGAGACGTTTGCAGGGGGTGAGTCGATCCACCAGTACTTCCCGAAACATGATGTGACGTCAGACGGGGCGATTCAAATCGTCACGAGCGGACCGACGTCGAAGGATCCCGCGATTCGCAATGCCTTGATTGCCGCGATCATTTCGGCACAACGTTCGATCTGGATCGCAACGCCGTACTTGATTCCGGATAATGAGACAATGACGTTGCTCCGGCTCGCAGCACGTGCTGGACTCGACGTCCGTATCTTGACGCCGGGTAAAGGCGACAGCTTTACGTCTTATTACGGGACCCGGTCTTACTTCGGACCACTCTTGAAGGACGGCGTCAAGATTTATACGTATAACCGTCACTTCATCCATGCGAAACTGTTTCTCGTCGACGGGAAGATCGGTGCCGTCGGAACGGCAAACATGGATATTCGCAGTTTTGTCCTCAACTATGAACTGATGGCGTTCCTGTATGACACGGAAAGTACGGAACAGCTCGAGCGTGACTTCATCGCTGATTTCGATGTCTCGATTCAGTTATCATCAAACGATTACGTCAAACGTCCGCTTCTGTC
>NZ_WBYY01000266.1:0-2912 GCF_048985645.1 Exiguobacterium sp. A1_3_1
GTCTTCATCATCGTCGTCTTTGCTGCCTTGTTCTTCATCGCCGGATTCTCGGAAACGATTCATGTTGCAGAAGCAATCGGGGCGTTGTTACTCGGTCTCGTCTTCTCGGAAACTGATCAAGGCGAACGGATCGAACATCTCGTCGTCCCATTCCGTGATTTCTTCGGTGCGATCTTCTTCTTCAGTTTCGGGTTGAGTATCGATCCGACGATGTTACTTGACGCCGTTTGGCTCGCACTCGGTGCCGTCGTCATCACGATCATCGGAAACTATGTGGCTGGTATGATCGCGGGACGTAAAGCAGGTTTGTCACACAAAGCATCCTCGAACATCGGCTTGACAATCGTCTCGCGTGGGGAATTCTCGATCATCGTCGCGAATCTCGGAATCGCTGGTGGGTTGATGGACATCTTGTCACCATTCTCAGCCTTGTACGTCTTGATTCTCGCCATCCTCGGACCGTTGATGACGAAGGAATCAAAACGGATTTACAACGTCATGAATAAAATCTTCAAGTGGACGGAACCAAAAGAGAAAAAAACGAAGAAAAATGCCTGACTGATATAAACGAACAACCGGTTCGCTTTCCCGAACCGGTTGTTGTTGTTTTAAGTCAAGACTTCATACGTCGCCATCAGGAATTGTCCCGAATGGCGACTTGCTGTCAAACGAAGATTCGTTTCATTCGTCCCTTCCGGAAACAGCGGGATGCCTGTTCCGAGGATGACGGGTGCGATCGCCAGTTCAATCGAGCGGATGCGTTTTAAACGCAACGCTTCTTGAATCAATTCGCCACCACCGACAAGCCAGACGTTACCTTCGATCGTTGGCGTGATCCGGTCAAGCAGTTGATCGAGCGGTTCATCCGTATAGGTGACCGTCTCAGACGTTCGTTGCGTCCGACTATAGATATAACTCGGAATATCTGCGTAAGGGTATGTCTCGCTGAGTTGCAGGACCTCATCATATGTTTTTCGTCCCATGATGACGGCACCGACTTGATCATAGAACGCTTGATAACCATTATCCCCGTCTCCGGCAACGGCAAATAACCAATCAAGTGAACCGTCGAGTCTAGCAATTTTCCCGTCAAGACTACAAGCGATATAAAGAACGGTCGTAGGTTGTGACATCCATAATTCCTCCTTTTGCATCGTGTGACTTCATCTTAGCGTATAATGACGACAAAAGATGTCGTTATTTGAGGAGGAAATGTATGAATACGAGACAATGGCGTTTAGTCCGCTTGTTAAACCGGGGGGAGCACTTCTCTGCACGGATGCTTGCGGAAGAATGTCAGGTGTCGATCCGGACGATTCAACGGGACATGACGGTACTTGAAGCAAATGGTTATCCGATCTACAGCGAACCAGGCGTAGCGGGGGGTTACTGGATGCTGCCGCACCGGAACATGCCGCCACTCGTCTTGACGGATGAAGAGACGATTGTCTTATTCATCCTTCTGGAATGGGTCGGACAGATTCCCGATTTTCCATTCGGTACGATTCGACAGGAAGTCGCTGAACGCTATGCGAACGAGTTACCGAAAATGACGGAGCAACAGATTGTAAAATGGAAAGACCGCTTTCGCTTTCAAACGGTCGACACACCACCGTCGCCGCAAAATCCAGCGTTACTCGACTTGTTAGAGAGCGGACGGATGGGGAATATTCTGTATGAGACGACAAAAGGACAACGCATGATCGTCGTAGATCCGATTGGTTTATCGTTCGAACAGAATCGCTGGTACTTCTATGGACAGACGAATCGAGGGTATCGCCAGTTCCGTGTTGATCGGATCAAAGACGTGACGCTTCATGAGTTGCCAGCAACCGAGTTAACCTTTTCAGATTTGGAACAAGACATGACACGTGTACCGATGACGACGGTGAAACTGGAAGTATCACCATTAGGCGAACGGTTGCTAGAGGGGATTTTACCGATTCAGTCGGAACGAACATGGTTGGTTCCGGAAACCGAACTGCCGTATCTCGGACGCCAATTGATGCGGCTCGGTCCGGAAGTTCGAGTCCTTGAACCACTCGAACTCCGGGAGCAGTTGATTCGTCAAGCAGAAGAAATGATTGCTGTGCAACGGTCCGATAAGGCGCTCGGACAGGATTGATTAAAAAACTATGTTAGGATATAGGTAGAAAGAAACAATAGAGGAAGGGGTCTTCCATGGAAACACTATCATTGATTTTATTGATGCTTGCGCTTATTTTATTGACGCAAGTCATCGGACATTACATCCGTTTCATCCCAACGGCTTTGATTCAAATCATTGCCGGAACCGTCGCCGCTCTCCTGATGAGTGGTTTGACGATCGAGGTCGAATCCGAGTGGTTCCTCCTCTTATTCATCGCACCGTTACTTTACAACGATAGTTCTCACTTCCCACGAGAAGATTTATGGCGGATGCGGACAGCGATCTTCGGGAACGCGATCATTCTCGTCTTGTTGACGACGATCGTCGGAGGATACTTCATCAACTGGTTGATTCCAGTTATTCCAGTCGCTGCTGCCTTTGCTTTAGCTGCGATTTTATCGCCGACCGATCCGATTGCCGTCAACGGGATTGCGAAACGTGTCCAGATTCCAGAACAGATTCTGACGCTCGTCCGTGGAGAATCGCTGATCAATGACGCATCGGGACTCGTTGCGTTCAGTTATGCGGTCGCTGCTGTCGTCACAGGGTATTTCTCGCTTCAAAGCGCAACGACTGAGTTCTTCTACATGTTCATCGTCGGAGCATTGATCGGATTGACGATTTCACTCGCGATGAACTTTCTCAAGGTTCGCTTGCGTCGCGCCGGCATTGAAGATGTTGTCTTTTATGCCTTATTGCAAATTTTAACGCCATTCATCATCTTCTTCATCGCCTGTCTCTTATACACATCTCCGAGCCCACG
>NZ_WBYY01000267.1:0-2823 GCF_048985645.1 Exiguobacterium sp. A1_3_1
TTCATATACAGTTTGTTCAAAGACAGTATCATGAATCGTGTAAGACAGTGCAAAAAAACGATGGAAATCATGTGACGTCTCTTCCCGCAAGACGGGATAACTCTCATCATAGTTCTCACAGAATTGACCGTACATCCTTCCACCTCGCCTTCTTTTCTATAAATCGTTTTCCCTAAAATTAGCATACACAATCTTATTTTTGAACGAACAAAAAAAGCAACGGAACATGTCCATTGCTTTCCAATCTTTCAAATCGATTCAAACTCGTTGTCTCTCTAACAACCGGGAGAAATAACCACCTTGATTCATCAGTTCGTCATGCGAGCCTTCTTCGACGATGCCGTCCTTCGTAACGACGAAAATCTTATCCGCATTCCGGATCGTCGCTAAACGATGGGCAATGACGAGCGTCGTCCGGTTCTCGGACAACTCGGCGAGCGATTCTTGGATCAGTGCTTCCGTTTCCGTGTCGAGCGCAGACGTCGCTTCATCGAGAATCAAAATCGGCGGGTTCTTAAGGAACATCCGTGCAATGGCAAGTCGTTGCTTTTGCCCACCCGATAACTTGAGTCCCCGTTCGCCGATTTGTGTCGCATACCCATCCGGAAGATCCGCGATCATCGGACCGAGATGGGCACGTTCCGCCGCTTGCACGATGTCTTCGTGCGTCGCATTCAGGTCACCGTAGGCGATATTTTCAGCGATCGTCCCTGAGAACAAGAAGACATCCTGCTGGACGATCCCGATTTGTTGTCGCAGAGACTCCTTCGTCATCTGCCGGATATCGATTCCGTCAATCGTGATTGCGCCATCTAGAACATCGTAAAAACGTGGAATCAACGAACAGATCGTCGTCTTCCCTGCCCCTGATGTTCCGACGAACGCGACTGTCTGACCCGGTTCGACCGTCAGATTGATATTCTCTAGAATGAGACGATCGGCTTCATAACCGAACGCCACATCCTTGAATGTGATGCCACCGTTCAACCGATCAACGACGAGTGCGTCTGGCGCATCCGGAATCGATGCATCCTCATCAATCATCGAGAGGAAGCGTTTGAAGCCAGCCATCCCTTTTGGATACATCTCAAGTAATGCGGTGATTTTGTCGATTGGCTTCAGCAGGATGTTCATATAAAGAATGAATCCGACGAGTTCCCCTGCCGTTAAAGCTTCGCGATACGTCAAGTAGGCACCGACGACTAAAACGGCAAGCGTCATCAAACGGGTCGTCAAGTAGATGCCGGATAGACTCTTACTCATGACCTTGTAGGCATTGATCTTCGACTGCCGGAACGTCGCGTTGTCTTTTTCAAAACGCTCGATTTCGTAAGCTTCGTTCGTGAATGACTGGACGACACGGACACCAGAGACACTGTCCTCGACGCGCGAATTGACTTCCGCGATATTACCATACATCCGGTCCCACGATTTATTCATCCGGACGTTCGCATAACTGATCAGCCAGATCAAAAACGGTACCGCAATGATCGTCACGAGCGCGAGTGGTACGTTGATTGTTAACATGATCGAGAACGCACCAAGCAATGTCATGACGGCAATGAAGGCATCTTCCGGACCGTGATGGGCAAGTTCCCCGATATCAAACAAATCATTCGTGATCCGACTCATGATATGACCCGTCTTCGTATTATCGAAGAAGCGGAACGACTGTTTCTGCACATGGCTGAACAGTTGACGACGCATATCGGTCTCGATATTGATCCCGAGCTTATGTCCAAAATAGTTGACGACGAACTGCATCAACGTGCTGATGATGTAGAGTGCTAATAGTCCGACGCTGACGAGGATGATCCAGTTCATCTCACCGTTTGGCAACAAGGAGTCGATGAACCACTGGACAGCGAGTGGAAAAGCAAGTTCTAAAACCCCGACGAATAAGGCAGATATAAAATCAAGCCAAAATAAACGTTTATGCGGGATATAATATTGATAAAAACGGCGTAACATGTGTAGCCTCCTTCCGAGTACTTCTAGTGTACTCGAACTTTTTTGAAAATACTGTATCGAGCTATTCATTTTTTATTAAAACAACCGCTTAGTTTTTTAGAACAAAAATATATTTTAAAATCAGGGGAATTAGCACTTTTTATGACAAAATGGTAACAACGATTTTTACCTATCTATTTGGAAGGAGCTACGTCACGTGAAGAAGACATTTCTCGCTCTTACGACGATCGCCTTGATCAGTTCAACCGGACCGGTCTCTGCTGCGTCAACGACCTTAACATTGACGGATAACGTCAACATTCGCTCGGCTGCCTCGACTTCCGCGAAGGTCATCACGACACTGAAAAAAGGAACGAAGCTGACAGCAGTCAAGAAGGTCAACAGCTGGTACGAAATCCGTTACCAGTCAAAACCAGCCTTCATCACTTCAGCATACGTCAAGGCGACGACAGTAAAGACTACGACAACGACGACCTACATAACGAACACCGATGCTGTCAACGTCCGCCAACAAGCAACGACGAGTTCGAAATCACTCGGAAAACTGGCAAAAAATAGCGTTCTGACTGTTACGAAAAAATCCGGTGATTGGTATCAAATCACGTATAAGAAGCAAGTAGCTTTTATCCATGCATCATTAGTTGATAAAAAGACAGTGAAAGTAACGTCTACGTCAAAACCTGCTACGACGACACCCGTCAAGAACGTCATTAAAGCGGTCGATCGCTCGAAGATCTACACGGTTAATGCGAAGGAAGGCTTGAACGCACGGACTGCTGCAGCAACGAACGCAAAAATTTACAAGACATTACCCCATCAGCTGTCTCTTATACACATCTCCGAGCCCACGAG
>NZ_WBYY01000268.1:0-2797 GCF_048985645.1 Exiguobacterium sp. A1_3_1
AGTCTCGTGGGCTCGGAGATGTGTATAAGAGACAGCTGACAGAGTAACCAATCATATCGAACGGGGCTTGTGATGCCGTCATTCTTCCTTACGTACGGATTCATCACGGAATCAAGCGTCGCGGCGGCAATTTGTCCTGTACGAGCGGCAAAACTGCCAGCAAGATCGACCCACTCCTTAAGCGCAGCTTGATGCAGAGCGGAGTTTGGACCATCATTAAAGTCACCGCCTAAGAACTCGATCGTCGTGTCATCCGTCTGTGAGGCAATCCATTCGTTGACGAATCGAAGTTGATCGAGTCGAATGTCTGAAGCACGCCAATTGAAATGAATGTTCGTCACGGCAAAACGAATACCGTCAATCGAAAACGGGATCCGAATCGCACAGTGGTGGTTGATGTTTGCTGTCGCAGCGGCACTCGAATCCGTTCGTTCAAACGGCAATTTCGTCAGGATAGCAAGTCCTTCATCTGGTGAATCCATGTAAGGATCCATCATCATATACGGATAACCGGTCGCCTCTGCGAGGTGCTCAGCGATCGAGACGAATGGTTCATCCGGATGAAACGTCGACATGACTTCTTGCAGGAGGAGAATGTCCGGTTGGTGTTGCTTGATCTCCGCGCATAACGCCTCGAACCGTTCTTGTCGTTTGTGCGGGTGATGCCAGATGTTATATGTCGCAATCGATAATGAAAGACTCATAGCTGTAAGCCCATCAACACCGTATCGTAAAAGCAACCGTCCGATAATAACCGGTCATGACGCAGTCGTCCTTCTTCTTGAAATCCATGTCGCTGATAGAGGCGAATGGCGCCGAGGTTCGTCTCGACGACTTCGAGCTGAATTTTTTGCAGGGATTGCGCTTTTGCCCAAGCAATCATTCGTTCCAGCAGTTGGGTACCGATTCCTTGCCCCCAGTCGGATTGAAGTACACCGAGTCCAAATGATGCCTTGTGCGCGAAACGTTTTAAATGAAAACCACGACATCGGGCGTAGGCGATGAGTCGTCCATCGCGCTCGACGACGAGGATACGATCCGGAACCGAGGAATCGCGCAACTGATCTGCGAAATCCGTCGCGGTCATCACGTCCTCACCAGGCATTCGGTCGAAGTATTCCGTTTCCGCATCGAGTGTTTGGCGGAGTTCAGCGAGGGCTTCAGCGTCACTGAGTCGAGCCGGTCGAATCTGGTACCGTTGTGTATCGAACGAGTGGTGCATCGTCTGCATATGTAATCCTCCGTTCTAGATGGAATATGCTATCATTATGGCAGGGATGGTATCATTTGTAAATTTAAGGAGAGAAGAAATGAAAATTCAAACTGGAACGAAGGAAGATAGGACATTCATCCGCGAGCAATTGATTGCCTACAATCGGCAACATGTTCCTAAAGCCTTATATGAACAATCGGAAGAACTTTGTTTTACAGCATCTAACGAGAAGGGCGAATGCATCGGAGGAATTACCGCGTCTTACGGTTGGCAACATATTCATGTCCAGTTCCTTTGGGTGAGCGATACAGCACGACAGGCAGGTGTCGGAACCCGCCTGCTGCAAGCTATCGAAGGATATGCGAAGGAAGCAAGGTGTACGAAAGTCCTTTTGGACACGTTTGATTTTCAAGCACCAGACTTTTACCGCAAGCATGGTTATGAAGAGTATGGACGACTGACCGATCATCCATCGATTGGACAATCTCAATACTTCTTCGTCAAGCGACTTTAACGCCGGACGTGCACAATCCAAGCCGACATGTACGTAAGTGTTCCGATCGATAAGACAAGAGCAATCGCATAGAACGGAAACGCTGGATACAGTTGAAGTAACGGTTGCTCGAACAAAAAGGCAATCATTAGGACGGGAAGGCTGATCATGAAAGCAACATACGCTGCACGAGTTGCTTTACCGGTGATCAGTGCCTCACGTTCATCGGAGTCGGAAAATTCTGCTGTTGCAAACGAACTTGTACGGTCTTCTCGTAAGAAATAGCTGACGATCGAAAGGACAATCGCAATCACTAGCACTGGAAGGACACTCATTAGATTCAATTCCAGCGACAATCCCGTACCGGATACCGGATCATCTTGAAATAGTTGTAGGTTCGCATGAATGTCACTAATGAGATAAGCAGCTAAAAAGTAGAGACAACAATTAAGTAAAGATTGAGTGACGACACGTTTCATCAGGATTCCTCCTCTAATTGAAATAGTTCCTCGATCGGGCAATCAAAGACGCGGGCAATCTGCATCGCGAGTAAGAGCGACGGCGTATAGCTTCCTTTTTCAAGTGAGATGACAGTTTGTCGTGTCACACCGATTCGTTCAGCGAACTGCTCTTGTGTCCACTTGTGCTGTTGACGATAGAGGCGGACATGGTTCGTCAGTTTCATCTGACGACCTCCTTTCCAGTTGTTTACATTGTAAAGTTGGGTTTACATTTTGTAAAGTAGACTTTACGTCATATATGTAAAAAATGGAGCTGACTCAAAAGTCAACTCCTCAGACTGAAGACAAAGCGTAATTTTTCTTTTAACGAAAAGGATTGCGCTTTTTTTTGTTCATCTCGAATCGTTTTCCTGGGAAAAGCATCGAGCCGCTTCGCTTCGCTGCAGGGTCGCTCCTGCTTGTTTTTCCCTAGGAAGCGATGTCGAGTGAACAAAACGCTTCTCTGATCCTTCTTCCGGATATAAAAAAATGACGCGTTACACGCCACTCCTACAGGAAAAAGCGCGATTTTGCGCTGTCAGAGACAAACAAAACCCGTTTTCCTGCTCGAACGGAGCGGGAAAACTGACT
>NZ_WBYY01000269.1:0-2779 GCF_048985645.1 Exiguobacterium sp. A1_3_1
TCGGAGATGTGTATAAGAGACAGATCCTACACGCCGTGGTGATGCAGGAGTATGCTTTCGCGGGTTACTTGTTGACGATGCAAGGAGAGGGCAGGTTCCCCATCTTGCCATTGCTCGACAAGGAAAGCATCCAGTCGCTCGTCAATCGAGACTGGTCCGGAAAACGATTCTCGAATCGGATCTGGGACAATACGGCACGCCTAGGCAAGCAGCTCCAACAGGAATTGCTCTCGTCGATGATGCGCGGTGAATCGGTCGCGAAGACGACTCGTCGTCTGAAAGAGATGCTCGAGACGGATGCCTACAAAGCAGAACGTCTGGTACGGTCTGAAATCATTGCTGCCGGAAACTCCGCGAAGAAGAAATCCGTTCAGGACTTCATCCAGGATCATGGAGCGGACGGCATCGAAGGTATGCGTCGTCTCGAGACACTCGACCGGAAGACATGCGCGATTTGTCGTGCGGCTGATGGTCGCATCTACAAGATGGATTCCATCGGTTCAGCGCCAGACATCGAGCATCCGAATTGCCGCGTCACCTATACGCCGGTCGTCAAAGGATTCAATCAAGTCAGCCGTCGGAATGTCCGGATCTATCTGGATGATGGCAGAACCTCGACCGGCATTGCACAGGACATCGACACCTTTGCTCAGTATCAACAGAAATTCAACATCCCCACGTACCAGGAGTATCGACGGATGTATGAAGCGGAACGTCAGGCACGTGCCGCGAACTAGGAGGACATTGCACATGGAAACAGCAAAACTGTTGAAACCGACCTATCGTTTGAAACTCCCGATTCAGTTCTTCGCGGATGACCCACCGGCTGATCCACCGAACGATCCGCCAAATGATCCACCGGCTGACTCGCCAGCGGATCCGCCGAACGATCCACCAAATGCCCCGCCGCTCGATGACGATGAGAAGGATAAGTTGATTGAGAAACTTCGCCGTGAGAATGCACGACACCGTACCAATGCAAAAGAGAAGGGTGACGACAAGGATAAGTTGATCGCCGTTCTGAAGAAGGAACTCGGCATCGACGAGAATAGCGACGTCGCAGCGCAAATCAAGGCCGCGAACGACAAGGCGAACGAACGCATCATCAACGCGGAAGTCAAAACCTTGGCGACGCAGATGAACTTCATCGATCTGGCAGATGCGAAAGCGTTCCTTGACCGCTCTGCTATCGAAGTGGACGAGGAAGGGAACGTGAACGGACTCCAAGAAGCGCTCGAAGCCGTGAAGACCGCGAAGCCTCACCTCATCAAGTCCTCAACGACGCATCCACCGACGCCTCCGGGCGGTGGGAATCCGCCAGCACCGAAAGAGGGGTACGACCTCGGTAAGTCTCTAGCGGAACGTTTGAACGGCAAGAATAAACAATAAGACTACGAAGCGAAAGGAAGATTCCTCATGAAACTAACACCCGTAACGAAGAATTACGCAGCCGGAAAAGAGATTCTAGCGGACACGGTCGGCTCGAAGACCGTCAATGTGACGCTTGATTCAACGAAGTTCCCAGCAGGACGCCTAGAAGCAGGGGCGGCATTGCTCGTCGTCACGGCGACGAAGAAAGCGGAGCCGTGGGATGACGCGAAAGCCGCTACTGGTAAAGCGGCCGTCCTCGGTCGTGAACTCGTCCTTGACGGAACGGACGTCGTCGGGATCGGCTACATCGGCGGATACCTCAACGAATCGAAGTGTACCGGCATCACGGCAGGCTTCAAGACAGCCGCTAAGATGATTTCATTCCAGTAATCCATTTGAAAAATAGAAAGGGTTGAACTACATGCCAACATTCCTCACGTTAGACGAATTCAAACCACAAGCCTTGCTCGGACTAGTCGAGAACCGTGAAGTACCATTCACACCGATTCTCCGCTCGTTCTTGCCGCTCGAGGAATCCTTCTCGACGAACTTCATGTACGACATCATCGACCAGACGCGCGTTACTGCAGCGTCGCTGAGCGAGTTCGGTGCACCTGCTCCGTTCCGAGACAAAAAACAGGTGGCACGTGCCCTTGGTGAGGTTGCGAAGATCCAGCACCGCATCCGCTTTAGTGAAAAAGACCAGCTGGAGTACATGAACGGACGCAATGACCGGGAGAAGCAAGCGCTCCTCGATCGTGCCTTGACGAACGTCGCGGATCTCCGGATCGGCGTCGAGCACACGGAAGAGTTACTCCGAGCGGCAGCCGTCTATGAAGGGAAGCTCGTCTACGATCACGACGGCGTCAAACTCGACATCGACTTCGGTATCCCGCTCGCGAACAAATTGAACGTGACGGGTGCCGATAAGTGGGATCAAGCCGATACAGCGAATCCACTCGAGGACTTGATCGAAGCGTCGCTCGTCTTCAAGGACAAGAATGCTGGTCAGATGCCGCTTGAGATCCATATGCCTTTCGCACAACTCCGCGAGATCATGAAGGCGAAGAGCACGATTAGCGCTATCAAGGGTGTAGCGGGCGGAAACGTCTTGCCACGTGATATCGACGAGTACCTACAAGCGAACATGTTGCCAGCGATCAAGGTCAATGACCAAGTCATTACGTTACCAGACGGCGCGACGACGAAACGCTACCTACCAGAGCGTCGGATTGTGTTGCTCGGAACGGCGATGGATCCACAACTCGGTTACACGGCACTCGGTCCGACGGTCGAACGCCAAGGGCAACCAGGTATTTTCGTCAATCCATGGGAAAAACTCGAGACGAAAGACGAGATCGTCGAAGTCGGTGAAGCGGCTGTCTCTTATACACATCTCCGAGCCCAC
>NZ_WBYY01000270.1:0-2736 GCF_048985645.1 Exiguobacterium sp. A1_3_1
GTGGGCTCGGAGATGTGTATAAGAGACAGCCTGTGATCATGTTGATGAATGTTGATTTACCGGCGCCATTTTGACCAAGGAAGCCGAAGATGACCCCTTGTTTGATTTCGAGATTCAACTGGTTGACGACGGTCTTATTGCCGTACTGTTTCGTTAGATTGGTTGCGCGAAGGGCTAGCATCATAAATCTCTCCTTTTAAAGATCATCAAGCTCGCGATGACGAAGACGGCGATATGGATCAAGACAAGATACGTGTATGCAGTGTTTTCTTGCGTATAGTAATAATAGGGCGTCAAGTAAGACAACGTATCAACGATGACATTCTTCGAAATAAGACTCCACATCCCAATGACCGGAAGCGCGATCGAGATGAAGATGCCGACGAACATCGTCATTGCAGAGCTGTTGACGACTGTCGAAAGAAACAGCGACAGACCGATGAAGTAAGAGACAAAGATGATGCTTTGGATCAAATCGACGATCGGGAACGATTTTGAAAACGGAACGATCAACAAGAGAGCGACTGTCAGACAGATGACCCAGAACGAAACGTTACCTAAAAACTTCCCGAAAATAATGTTCTCACGAGATGTTTTCGTCGCAAGAAAACGAATCGTCTTCGATTCAATCTCTTTATTGACGCTACTATGAGAAATGCTCGTCACGAATAAAGGAGATGCTAAGAACAGAAGCAGCATCAAACCGATGATATAGGCGTTGTCACCTAGACCGAGATCACTGAGTTGTCCTTTAAACTGGCTAACGAGTTTCGCAGAACCAATCGTCACACCGAACAAGACGACGATGATCAGGATGGCTCGAATACTTTGGAAAAGCGATTTAAATTCTCGAAGTGTAATCGCGAACATATCGACACACCTTTCTGTTTGAGTTTAGTATTGCCGTGCTATCTTTTTATTCTTCGTGACGTTAGTGATACCGGCGATCAAATAAGCGATTGAACCAAAGACACCGGCGAGTAATGTGAAGATCCCACCGAGAATTGCAGTAATGATCAACATCTTTCCTGCTGAACCGTTTTTGCGAATCCGGACGATCGAGACGATTCCGCCTATCGTACATAAGAGAGAGACGGCACCAAGGTATAAGAAGAATTGTTGGAAGGATGTGAGGATTTGGGTAGACGTGACATCCGTAATGTTCTCATCTTGAATGAATTGATCGACCAACTCCTTCATGCCAGCGTGATCCGCAATCGTTCCAGACAATAGAAACCCACCTAAACATAATGATCCAAACAAGACGATACCGATGACAGCAAATATGTATTCCGTTGTTCTTTTCAAGTAAAACACTCCTTTTCCTTATTTTTCCGATTTGACAAACCTAAACTACCATGACTTGAATCACTATGACAAGCGAAATAATGAATATATTTTAATTATTTATTGGTTAAATGTTTAATTAATATCAAAAATACTTTAACTTTATTTAAATGAATGCTATTGTAGTGACATGGGAGGGAAATGGGAAATGAAAAAAGATGATGTTCCAGATTGGGTTTTATCTCTAGAATTGGAAGAGATGGAATTCGTTAAAAATTTCATCGTAAGCTCGGGTTCTTTGAAGGAACTGGCGAAACATTATGATGTCTCCTATCCCACAGTTCGGATTCGCGTCGATCGGATCATTCAGAAAATCGAAGTGAATGAGAAAATCGAGAATGAACCGTTCATCGCATACATTAAACAAATGGCCATTGAAGATCGCATTACGATTGAGGATGCCAAAAAAATCATCGAAAAATATCGACTTGAGAGGGGTAACAACGAATGAACTTTATCATTTCTGCTTTATTCATCACCGTTGGATTAGGATTACAGCAACTATTAGCGAGTCGAAATAATCCGTATCTTGGCGTCATTATGCCGCTTCTATTGACAATCGTCATGACATGGCGATACCTCAATGGTGGGTACAATAGTTTTCTAGCTTATGCATTAATTTTAGGATTCGGTTGGATTGTACTTTCAGTTGAATGGTCGAATGGCCGGAAATCTTTTAAAAAGAACCAAGAAAAAGAACTAGAACGGATGCGCGTCCACGATACACTATGATGGAAAGCGTACATCTTTTCTAAAGGAAGACGATCTCAAAAGAGGTCGTTTTTTTAATGACCAGAAAAGAGAGGTACTGCAGTTCATTTCGTACATCAATATAAAGCAATGATTGGCAAAAGGAGCAAATGACTTTAACTTCCTCATCACAGAATCTGTGAATAAATAATGGTCTAAGTCACATCACGCTGAATTCATAAATTTCAATTCGAAAATAACTATAAAATTGAAGTGTGAGTAAGAATAGAAAAACAGACGGTGAAAGTATAGGAAAAGAACAAATGACGTGATAATTTGAGAATATATTACATAATCTAAAAAAAAGTGAGTGGAAAAAAATGAAGCGTAAAACGATGACGTTCTTAACAGCATTGAGTGTTACCTTAACCAGCTCCTTTATGTACGAGGCATTTGCAGAGGGAAAACAAAAGGCACTGACTCCACAACAAAAAAACCAATATTATCAGCAGTATGCGGTTATTCTTCGTACTATTAATTCGCATCATCCAGATACAGATTTAGAACTCGTCGATCAAAAATCCTTTAAGGAAAAGGATTGGGTGACGCCGAACCGTTTTCGAAAGATAGCGGAAGATCGAGTCAAAGTAAAGTTCGCATCGACGTTCGATTTCTCAAAGAAAGAATCCACATCTAAAT
>NZ_WBYY01000271.1:0-2719 GCF_048985645.1 Exiguobacterium sp. A1_3_1
TGGGCTCGGAGATGTGTATAAGAGACAGGTCATCTCTGGTGAAGCAAGAATACTCCCCGTCACGGCATCGATCAAGATCCGACCTTTTGGCGTCGGATGAATCTCCTTTTTGACGAGTTTGATGTACTCCCGCCGTTTTAGTCCATCGATGATCCCGGCACGGGTTGCTTCCGTCCCGAGTCCCTCGACTTCCTTCATGATCGCTTGTAGCTCATCTTCGAGTAATTTGCCAGCTGTTTTCATGCCGAGGATGAGTGTCCCTTCCGTATAGCGTTTCGGCGGCTCCGTTTGTTTCTCAAGCAGACGACAGCCTTTGATCGGCACCTCTTGTCCTTGTTCGACGGCTGGTAATTCGACTTCCTTTGACTCGATTTGTAAAACCTGTTTAAAGCCCGGATCAATCGTCCGACTGCCGAGTGTCAAAAAACGGTCCATCTCACGCGTCGTCACGATTTCCGTTTTCTCCGAGACAGCGTCCGGTGCAAAGGCAGCAAGAAAACGGCGAACGATTAAGTCGTAGACTTGCGCATCTCGTCCGGAGAGCTTCGCGACGGCACCCGCTTCTTCTGTTGGAATGATCGCATAGTGATCGCTGACCTTTGCCGGATTGACGTAGCGCTTATCGTTAACCGGATTGTTCGTCAGGACATCCTTGATTGGACTATATTCCGCTTGCTTCAGTAACCGATTGAGAATCACCGGGAACTGTCCTGCCTCCTCTTTCGTCACGAAGGAAGAGTCCGTTCGCGGATAACTGATCCAACCACGGATATAGAGTTTTTGGGCGATATCGAGCGTCTCTTTTGCACCGAGACCAAACCGTCGGCTCGCTTCAGTTTGTAAGAGTGACAAACTGAACCAAAACGGTGGTCGTTCCGTCTGCCGCTTTTTCTCGATTGATGCGACGATTCCGGTTCCTTTCGTCCGATCCACGATCGCTTGTGCTTGTTCCCGGTCACTCAGCTTCGTCTGTTTCTTCGCATTGATGTATTTTCCTTTGTATCGCGTAAAATCCGCCTCGACTTCGTAGTACGTCTCCGGTCGGAAATTCTCGATTTGTTTTTCCCGTTCGACGATCAATGCAAGCGTCGGTGTCTGGACCCGTCCGAGGGAAAAGACATCGGCGATGCCCTTCTTCTTCAGTAACGTCGTATACGCACGTGACGCATTCATCCCGATCAACCAATCGGCGCAAGCGCGACTCATTGCCTCGTGAAAAATGTTCTCCGTTTCCTTGCCATCGAGCAGGTTCGCAAACCCATGGTCAACGGCTTGAGGCGTCAGACTCGAAATCCAGAGTCGTTGCAACGGTTTTGCGTTGTTCGCGAGACGTAAGATCAATCGGACGATTGCCTCTCCCTCTCGCTCGGCATCCGATGCTATAATGATGGAAGTCGTCGTCCGCTCATTCAATAATTTCTTGATGACCTGGTATGGTTTACTCTTACCTTTTGCCAGTCGGTAATCAAATCGTTCCGGGATGATCGGCAGATGATCGTAGTTCCATCGTTTCCATTTGGCGTCATAATGCGCCGGCTCCTGCAGTTCGCATAAGTGTCCGACCGCATAAGCGAGTTTTGCTCCTTGCGGAAACCGGTCACATGGTTTGATTTCAATGTAGCCGTCTCGCTTCACCGATGGATACGGAGCTGCCAGTTTTTCCGCTTGTTTTGGTTTTTCAGCAATGATCAATTGCACACGCTTCACCCTCATTTCCTTACTTCAGACATGTGGAGGTACCCATGCCCTATTTTACGTTATTCATGGCTTTATTCTTTATTTCAACATCGGCAATCTTCGTCAAGTGGGCGGAGACACCGATCGAGGCTGTCGCCTTTTACCGCATGTTGTTTTCGACCTTGTTGTTGCTCCCGCTCATTCGATTGAAGGAACTGTTGCAACTCAGTTCGTCAACGATCCGGCATATGCTATTAAGTGGCGTTTTGCTCGCCGGGCATTTTTGGCTGTGGTTCCTCTCTCTTGATTATACGACAGTTGCGAGCTCGACGCTCTTCGTGACCGCGAGTCCGATTTTTGTCCTGGCCGGTAACGCGTTATTCTTCAAACAACACCCGTCACGCAAAGCACTCCTGTTCGTTGCTGTCGCCTTATTTGGTGGCGGTCTCGTCGCTTACGGAGATATCGCCGTCGGCATGCGTGCCTTGATCGGGGACGGTCTTGCCTTGCTGGCAACGATTTTAGTCGCTGGTTACTGGTTGCTCGGTCAACACGTCCGCACAAGCGTCTCGACGAACCTCTATTCGTTCGGTGTCTACGCTGTCGCGTCGCTCGTCTTGCTTTTGTTATCGTTGATTCAATCAACGAATCTCGTCGCTGCGTTCCAACAGGATTGGTGGCTGTATATTCTTCTCGCCGTCTTCCCGACGTTACTCGGTCACAATTTATTCAACTGGGCGCTCGCTCGTGTCAGCGCCAGCATCGTCAGTATCACGATTCTTGGTGAAGCGGTTTGGGGGATGATTTTCGGATATTATCTGTTTGACGAGAAGTTGACATGGATTCAAATCACCGGTGCCGCTTTACTATTGATCGGAATTGGATTGTTCCTCCGACGCAATGAACGTGATATTCGTGAACAACTTGCCCAACGTGAGAGTGCCACTAGTCAATCTTCCTAATGACAAGAGGCTGACTCAAAAGTCAGTCTCTACAAAGATAAGGGTGGCAGAATGATGATCTGCCACCCTTATCTCGTAAC
>NZ_WBYY01000272.1:0-2591 GCF_048985645.1 Exiguobacterium sp. A1_3_1
GTGGGCTCGGAGATGTGTATAAGAGACAGGCTATGTTCCACCTGCTCTACTACTACCTTTTTTCATGATTCTATTGTTCATCGACGGCATGCTCGCCTTACGGATGAACATTCCACTGCAGCTCATCGTTCAAAAACAGACCGATCCGGCTTACCTCGGACGTGTCATCGGTGTGCTGGAATCCATTGCAATGGCGATGATGCCGATCGGTACCCTATTGTTTGGTTTACTCAGTGATCATGTATCTATCATCGTGCTACTTGGAGTCGGTACAGTCGGCTTATTCGGTGCAGCATCATTCGGATTCCTCCGACTTCGTAATGACATCTTATCCGAGAGCATTCCCGTAGCAGACGCAAAAAACACGTCCTCCCTCACTTCGTGAGAAAGGACGTGCGTATCGGTCAGACCGTCGCTTTGACGGCATCCATGATTAATTTCAATGATTGTTGTTTTGCTTCCTTGTCAGCGATCATCGAAGCGATCATTACTTCGTCTGTGCCGTAGGAATCAGCGAGCTCTTGCAATTGTTTTGCAACGGATTCCGGGTTACCAACGATCATCCGCTTCCGGTTTTCAGCGATCCGGAATTGGTCTTGGAACGTATACGGATACGCTGCTGCCTCTTCTGGAGTTGGCGTTCCTGTCGACGAGACCCCTTTTTCCAGTAAGAGTAGTGACAGATCCAGGCTTGAAGCTAACCGTTCTGCTTCTTCCGTCGTTTCAGCACACGTCACGAAAATCGAGACGAGCGTTTGTGGTGTCTCATTGAATGACGTCGCCATGAAGTTATGACGGTAGTAGTCCATCACTTCTTGTCCACCTTGTCCATTGATGAAGTGAGCAAAGGCAAAGCCGAATCCGCGTTGCGCGGCGTTCAAGGCACTACCACCACTTGATCCAAGCAACCAGCCTTCTGGTGTCGTATCGACTTCTGGTGTTGCGACGAGCCCCGCGAACCGGTGTCCGGCAGGTGCCCCGTCTTTCAAGTAATCGACGAGATCATCGAGTTGTTCGCCGTAATCGGCTCCACCAAAACGTGGCGACGATCCTTCTTGCAACGCACGTGTCGCAAGCGGCATACCGCCTGGTGCCCGACCGAGTCCAAGGTCAATCCGGTTCGGTGCAAGACCTTCAAGGACACGGAAGTTCTCCGCGATTTTATAAGCACTGTAATGCGGCAGCATGACACCGCCTGAACCGAGGCGAATCTGTTTCGTCACTGCAGCCATGTAAGCGATCAAGACTTCCGGGCTTGAACCAGCCAATGTTTTAGCGAAGTGGTGTTCGGATACCCACAGGCGATGGTAGCCGAGTTCGTCCGCGATTTTCGCGAGCTCGACCGTTTCGTGTAAGGCATCAGATGGCGATTGTCCTTTAGAGACCGGGGATTGGTCTAAAATACTAAGTTTCATGTATGTCTCTCCTTTTTCTTTCGAATGCGTACCTACACTGTACGCCTCCTCGTTGTACGGTGCAACGAAACTGCTTCTTTCTATCATGGGGACGTTTTCATTTTGAAATTCAGGGAACAATGCCTAAGTGAGCATAAAAATCTAACGAATGAGGTGGAGTTACATGTCAACCCATACTACGAATCAAGAAGCAGTCGAAACGGTCAAGAAACTGATTGATAAAATCGAAACAGCGATGCTGACGACGATTTCAGCAGAAGGACTCGTATCGCGTCCGATGCAGACACAGGATATCGAATTTGATGGCGACCTCTGGTTCCTCACTTCAAAAGAAACAGACAAGTACCAAGAACTACTTAAGAATCCGAGCGTTAACGTCGCGTACGTCGACAAATCATACGTCTCGATTCGTGGGACAGCAGAACTCGTCGAAGACATCGAACGAAAAAAAGAGCTCTGGAGTCCACGCTACGAAGCATACCTTGGAACGACATACGAAGATCCGAAAGTCGTCTTGATCAAGGTCAACACGGAAGCTGCTGAATACTGGGAAACGGGAAACACGACGAAGTCCGTCAAACAAGTCTTGAAGAAAGTCGTCGGCAAAGACGATGAGAACGAAATCAATAAAACAGTCGACTTGTCTTGACGAGTTAAACCCGCGCAGCTTGCGTGGGTTTTTTCGTGTGAAGATAGTCGTTTTTCTCAAAATGATGTAACATAATAAAATGAACTAATATGTAACTTAACTAAAAGGAGTACAATCATGGGAGAATTTTTTACGTTATTACGCCGGGGAAACCGGTCGGCGCTGACGGCAGGCATCGTTAACTCCGTCATCGCCATCATCAAGGCAATTGCCTACGTCCTGACGGGAAATGTCGCAATGTTCGCGGAGATGATGCATACGCTCGGGGACGCTGCTAACCAATTTTTTGTCTTCATCGGTTCTGCCCTCAGTAAAAAGGCACCGACGAAACGTTTCCCGAACGGCTTCGGTCGTCTCGTCAATCTCGTCTTGCTCGGTGCCATCCTCTTCGTCGGTATCATGGCGTACGAGACGATTCATGAAGGGATCGCCCACATCATCGAACCGACAGAATCAACTGGCTTTTGGATTACGTTGTCTGTCTTGTTCGTCGGTGTCGTCTTAGAGAGTGGCGTATTTGTTAAAGC
>NZ_WBYY01000273.1:0-2443 GCF_048985645.1 Exiguobacterium sp. A1_3_1
CATCTTCATGATGTTCACAAAAGACGATCGGACCATATTGTTCATACGATAAAATCGCTGATAAGGGAAGACTGTGCGACACGACGATGAGTGCGTCGATTTCCTGTTGCGCCAGCGCATCCAGTGCCAGTTGCTCATGCGTTTCCACATAATTCGTTTGCCACGTCAAGAACCGATAGCTCGCGTCAAAGGCGGCTTGCGCGATGCCTTGAAGAATGGCAGCGTGATATGGATGATCAACGAACGGAAGCATGACTCCGACCGTTTTTGTCATACCCGTCGATAGATGGACAGCTGTCTGATTACGGATATATCCGAGTTTTTCGATAGCTTCTCGAACAGTTTGTCGCTTCTCGTTCGCAACGTAAGGATGATCATTTAGTACACGTGAGACTGTCGTAACGGACACGTTGGCTTCACGTGCCAAGTCTCGGATGTTCGTCATCGCGCATCCCTCCTGGATTACATCTTACGAGATAATCGTCGTTCAAGTCGGCGCCAATCCTGTCGAGAGACGGGAGCCGAGAATGGAGCTGTCTGCTCAGCCAATTCATTGATTTTTGAGAGCAGTCTTATTTTTTCTTGAGGAGACAAATCAGGGTATTGATCGACCAACGTGTGCTGACACAAATAATAGCCTGCTGGTGTATGCAATTGTTCGATGGCCCACTCAAAAGCAACATTTCGTTTAAACAGTTGTGTTAACCGTGTATGAATCGACATGATGATTACCTCCTTTTTAGTGTATATCAAGACGATAGGCTATGAAACGCGTTTCACGGCAAGAACTATTTTTGAGCAGTGGATCGATTGGAAAAATTCAGCAAGAATTGACCAGTTAGACAAAGAAGTCTATGATTGTGACGATACAACACAAAGAGGGGCGAACGTAAAATGGAATCGACAGACTCGAAGCTGGCATTAAAAATGCTCGTTGTTCTATCTCGGACGATGCATGCGGTGACGGAGCAAGTGAAGGCAGACATCAAAACACATCAGTTGAATTTATCAGAATTCGGAGTTCTTGAATTGCTGTACCACAAAGGGGACACGCCTCTACAACAAATTGGCGATAAGATTCTATTAACGAGCGGAAGTGTGACGTATGTCGTGGATAAACTTGAAAAGCGTGGGTTGATTGCGCGAAAATCATGTGCGACGGATCGTCGTGTCACGTTTGGGACATTAACGGAAGCTGGACGCGAACTAATGGAAGAGACATTCCCGAAACATGAAGCCTTTTTAGCAGACTTATTTAACGATTTGTCGGTTTCTGAAAAGGAACAGTTGATTGATCAGTTGAAACGAATCGGTTTACGAGCCGAACATTATACGCCGCTCGAAAATGTGTAAGAATTAGCACTCATAAGATCAAGAAAGCTCAGGTCACGGACTTGAGCTTTTTTTATTCGTTTGGAAGTCAAACTAATTGACAAACGAAAAGGTGGTTGGTATGTTTAGTTACAGAATTTACTTTAAATAAAAGGGAGAAATAATAATGACTAAATTACTTTATGTAACTGTTAACCCGAAAGCTACAGAACACTCTTTCAGCCTTCAAGTCGGTGAAGCATTCCTCGAAAGCTACAAAGCAGCGAATCCTTCAGCTGAAGTAGAAGTTCTTGATCTATATAACGAAACAGTCCAAGAAATCGATACAGATGTTCTAAGCGCATGGGGCAAATTCGCAACAGGCGAAGAGTTAACAGAAGTGGAGATCGCAAAAGTCGGTACGATGACAAAACATCTCGAGCAATACATGGAAGCAGATGAGTATGTCTTCGTCACACCAATGTGGAACTTCTCTTTCCCAGCGCGTCTCAAAATGTACATCGACAGCGTTCTTCTTGCAGGTAAAACATTCGCTTATACTGCAGAAGGTCCAAAAGGCTTGATGGAAGGCAAAAAAGCACTCCACATCCAAGCAACAGGTGGCGTCTACACAGGATCTGGTCTCAACTTCGGTGATGACTACCTCCGTCAAGCGCTTGCTTTCACTGGTGTAACAGACTACGATGCACTCTTCATCGAAGGTATGGCAATGAACCCAGAAAAAGCAGAAGAAATCAAAGAAGCAGCAATCGCTAAAGCGAAAGAACTCGGTCGTTCATTCTCGACTGTCAACGCATAAGATAAGCGTCAAAAAGGCTCCCGCCGTGTCGGGAGCCTTGAGACTGAAGACAAAGCGTAATTTTTCTCTTAACGAGAAAGATTGCGCTTTTTTGTTCATCTCGCATCGTTTTCCTGGAACAAGCATCGCGCCGCTTCACTTCGTTGCAGGGTCGCTCTTGCTTGTTTTCCCTAGGAAGCGATGTCGAGTGAACAAAACGATTCTCTGATTATCCTTTTTCCAGAGATAAAAAGAATGACACGTCATACGCCACTCCTACAGGAAAAGCGCGATTTTGCGCTGTCAGAGACAAACAAGACCCGTTTTTCTGCT
>NZ_WBYY01000274.1:0-2300 GCF_048985645.1 Exiguobacterium sp. A1_3_1
TGTTTACGGAGCATCATACAGAAGAGTGGGGGTTCACTCGGGTTGCTGACCGCTTCCGACGTAATGTGCATTCGTGCATACATGGCATTCGCAGAGGAGAGCAATAATACGTTTTTTCGCTCGGCCCGGACCTGGAATACTAAATCCAATGTATACGGTTGGTATACCTTATTGATCCGTCCTCCGACGAGCGGTTGGAGTTCTTCGACGACGCGTGTCGTCATCAATCCGTCAAAAGCCATACGATTACCTTCTTTCTTGATTTCGTTCTCACTTTCTAAAGGTAACAGAAATGGCATCGTTATGGTATGATAAAGCAGTCGAGCTAAAAAAGATGACTTGCGAACTTCCCGTCTCTACTGCTAATATGAAACAATGTGAAGTTTGTGAGATGGAGGGGTTTTGAAGTGATTTTCAAAGAGCGTGGCTTATTACTCGTATTATCAGGTCCAAGTGGTGTCGGAAAGGGAACGGTCTGTCGTGCCTTGCGCGAAGATCAGGATAACGATCTGCATTACTCGGTATCCTGTACGACGCGCCAACCGCGTGAAGGAGAAGTAGATGGTGTCCACTATTTCTTTAAATCGCGTGAAGAATTCGAAGAGATGATTGCGAACAATCAACTCTTGGAATATGCTGAATTCGTAGGGAATTATTATGGAACGCCTGTCGAATGGGTAAACCAGATCCTAGATGAAGGAAAAGACGTCATTCTCGAAATCGAAGTTCAAGGGGCCATGCAGGTCAAAGAACATTTTCCGGAAGCTGTCTTCTTATTCCTTGCACCTCCAAGCCTCCAAGAATTGCGGAACCGCCTCGTAGGGCGTGGAACGGAATCGGAGGAAGTCATCAAGCAACGTCTTCTCGTCGCTAAGGAAGAGATCGAGATGATGGATGCGTATGACTATGTCGTGACGAACGACGAAATTCATAAAGCCTGTGATCGAATTCAAGCGATCGTCACAGCGGAACATTGCAGTCGGGAACGTGTCGCGTCCCTATATAAAAAAGCCATGGAGGTTAAGTGATATGTTATATCCATCAGTTGATAAGCTTCAAAAGAAAGTGCCATCGAAATATACGATCGTTACAGTTGCCGCTAAGCGTGCGCGTCAAATCCAAGACGGGAAACGCGTGAGAGTCACGAACCCAAAATCGCATAAACCGGTCGGGAAAGCTTTAGAAGAGCTTTATTTCGAAGAAGTATCCGTCACGAACCAACCGCAAGACTAATTTTGAAGCAGCCACTTGTCATCGTGGCTGTTTTTTTCAATAAGGAGGACACCTACATGTTAACCAACCGAAACATTCTACTGTGTGTCGGCGGTGGAATCGCTTCCTATAAATCAGCAGCACTCGCTTCAAAACTCGTCCAAGCAGGCGCACACGTTCAAGTCGCGATGACGCGTAATGCGCAACAATTCGTCGGTAAGACGACGTTTGAAGCACTGACGCGAAAAGCGGTCTATGATGACGTCTTCATCGAGCATGATCCGTCAAAAATCGCCCATATCGATTTAGCGGACGAAGCGGACTTAATCGTCGTCGCACCAGCGACCGCGAACTTGATTGCAAAACTCGCGCACGGGATCGCAGATGACTTCATTACGACGACGATCCTTGCAGCAACGTGTCCCGTCATCGTCGCACCGGCGATGAATGTCAACATGCTCGAACATCCGGCGACTGTCCGCAATATCGAACAACTCAAGCAGGATGGTGTCCAGGTGATTGCACCGGGAGTCGGAAATCTCGCATGTGGTTGGGTCGGAAAAGGTCGTTTACCGGAACCAGAAGATTTGGTCGCAACACTCTCAACGTTCTTTGAAGAAAAATATCTAGCTGGGCGAAAAGTTTTGATCAGTGCAGGTCCGACCGTTGAACGGATTGACCCGGTTCGTTATTTGACGAATGATTCTTCAGGGAAAACTGGAATTGCGCTAGCAGAGGCGGCACGAGACGCAGGAGCAGATGTCACGCTCGTCCATGGTCCCCTTCGGATTGGACTACCGACCGGGATAGCGACGATTGCCGTCGAGTCGGGAGAAGAGATGCTTGAAGCCATGTTACGTGACTATGAGACGCAAGATATCGTCATCATGTCCGCTGCCGTAGCCGACTATCGACCGTCTATTCAATACGAGCAAAAGCAAAAGAAAATTCACGGACCATTGCGGATTGAACTCGAGGAGACGACGGATATTCTGAAGACGCTCGGTGAGCAGAAACAACATCAGGTATTAGTTGGATTTGCAGCGGAGACGACGGACTGTCTCTTATACACATCTCCGAGCCCACGA
>NZ_WBYY01000275.1:0-2263 GCF_048985645.1 Exiguobacterium sp. A1_3_1
TCTTAGATGTCCCGAAAGCGATGCTTCCAGAAGTACGACCATCTTCTGAAGTGTACGCAGAGACAGCAGGGTATCACTTCTTCGGAGAATCAGTTCCGATTGCTGGAGCAGCGGGCGATCAGCAAGCCGCATTGTTTGGTCAAGCGTGTTTTGATACAGGAATGGCGAAGAACACATACGGTACAGGCTGCTTCATGTTGATGAACACAGGGGAAGAGGCTGTTAAATCAGATCACGGATTGCTGACGACGATCGCGTGGGGCGTCGATGGAAAAGTGGAGTATGCTTTAGAAGGAAGTATCTTCGTCGCAGGATCTGCGATTCAATGGTTACGTGACGGATTACGTCTCATTGATGATGCTAAAGAATCAGAAGGATACGCAACACGCGTCACGTCTTCAGACGGTGTCTACGTCGTACCAGCATTCGTTGGTCTTGGTACACCTTACTGGGATTCAGACGTTCGTGGTGCCGTCTTCGGTTTGACACGTGGTACGGAAAAAGAACACTTCATCCGCGCGACACTTGAATCACTCGCTTATCAGACACGCGACGTCCTATCTGCGATGGAGCAAGATTCAGGCATCGAGATGAAAACGCTCCGTGTTGATGGTGGAGCAGTTAAAAACGACTTCTTGATGCAGTTCCAAGGTGATATCATCCAAGCACCAGTTGAGCGTCCGGAAATCAATGAAACGACGGCATTAGGTGTAGCGTACCTCGCAGGTCTTGCTGTTGGATTCTTTGAGAACCGTGAACAAATTGCGACGCAATGGAAAAAAGAACGTCGCTTCGAGCCGAGCATGGCAAAAGAAGAGACGGATGCGCTCTACGGTGGATGGCAAAAAGCTGTTCAAGCTACGATGTTGTTCAAATGATGTGACGTATGTTATAGTAAGGTCAAGTTAATAAATCGGTCGGAGAATATGGAGAGACCACAGCAGCAGTTGACATAGTCAGCGTGTTTGTTGTGGTCTCTTTTTTTTTCGAACCTAAACAGGAGGAACTATTCATGGCTAACCAACCATTCTCAAGCAAAAACCGTGCAGATGTCTATAATCGATTAACACGTGAAGAACTCGATCTACTCGTCGTAGGTGGCGGTATCACAGGTGCGGGGATTGCCCTCGATGCAGCGTCACGCGGTATGAAGATTGGCCTCGTCGAAATGCAGGATTTCGCGTCCGGTACGTCTAGTCGTTCAACGAAATTAGTCCATGGTGGTCTACGTTATTTAAAACAATTCGAAGTTCAAATGGTCGCGGAAGTCGGTAAAGAACGTGCGATCGTTTACGAAAACGGACCACACGTCACGACACCAGAGTGGATGTTGCTTCCGATGCACAAAGGCGGTACGTTCGGACCGTTCAGTACGTCAATCGGTCTTCGTGTTTATGACTTCTTAGCAGGTGTTAAACGTTCGGAATGGCGTACGATGTTATCTGCGAAAGAAACATTAGCGAAAGAACCACTCGTCAAACAACAAGGTCTCAAAGGTGGCGGTTATTACGTTGAGTACCGTACAGATGACGCCCGTCTAACAATCGAAGTTATGAAAGAAGCGGTTGAACACGGTGCACGCGTCGTCAACTATACAAAAGCGGAAGAAATCATCTACGATGCTGGAAAAGTCGTCGGCATGCGTGTGACAGACCTCTTGACAGGTGACGTACATGAAATCCGTGCGAAAAAAGTCGTCAACGCGACAGGTCCATGGGTTGATGAATTACGTGAAAAAGATGGCTCTAAAGTCGGGAAACAACTTCGTTTGACAAAAGGTGTCCACGTCGTCATCGATCAATCGAAATTCCCACTTAAACAAGCGGTCTATTTCGATACACCAGACGGTCGGATGATCTTCGCGATTCCACGTGATGGAAAAGCATACGTTGGTACGACAGATACGTTCTTCGATAAAGATACTGCACATCCGAAGTTCACAGTCGAAGACCAAGACTACGTCTTAGACGCGATTCACTATATGTTCCCAGAGGTTAAAGTGACAGCAGAAGACGTTGAATCAAGCTGGGCTGGTGTACGTCCATTGATTTATGAAGAAGGAAAAGACCCTTCTGAAATCTCTCGTAAAGATGAAGTATGGCAGTCTGAGTCAGGTCTCATCACGATTGCGGGTGGGAAATTGACTGGATACCGTAAAATGGGTGAGCACGTCGTTGATCTCGTCGCTAAACTTTTGAAAAAAGAAGAGAACGTCGCGTATGCACGTTGTTCGACGAAAAACATGCCAATGTCTGGTGGACAC
>NZ_WBYY01000276.1:0-2243 GCF_048985645.1 Exiguobacterium sp. A1_3_1
TCCTTACTCGCTTGCGCTCTCTCAAAAGAAAAACGACGTCGTTTTTCGTCCATGCCCTCGCGCATGGACAGGACGGGATTGTCCCGTCCTGTCTACGTTCTATCGTCCCTTTACAAAACACCTTGTGCCTTCAAACTGACGTATTCTTCTCCGGCACCGACGATGATGTGGTCGAGGAGCTGGATGCCGACGATGCGTCCGACCTCGACGAGCCGTTCGGTCACCTCGATGTCTTCCCGTGATGGATGCGGGTCACCGCTCGGATGCTGGTGGCTGACGATGAGCGATGTCGCATTGTTGAGGATGGCGGACTTGAAAATTTCTCTAGGGTGGACGACGCTCGAGTTGATGCTACCAACGTGTGCCCGATGGACGGCAATGACGCGGTTCTTCGTATTGAGCAGGATGACAAGGAACACTTCACGGTCATCGTCCTGGATAAAACGTCTCGCGACACAGAACGCGTCCTCGGGAGATGTGATATGCGTCGTCTCGAGCGCGACATCCGGCTTGCGGTCCCCTTCCATCAGACAGAGCGGGACCGCTCTGTTCCGTGCTTTTAAAATGATCATTTATCGCATTAGCTATTCCAAATAGGATGACTAAAATGAATTCTTCCTTACTCGTCGATCCCGAGTAGTCTGTGAGCGGACCGTTCCAGCATTTGAAATATCTGATCTCGCTACCGACAAAAAGTAATGTATAAAAAAGAGACAAATCCCAAATTTTTAGGATTAGTCTCTTTTGGTTTCGAAGACATGTTGCTAAAAAGCTATTGATCCATTACATATCTGATTCAAGCTGTACAACGACATGGCTCAAATCTGATACATCTTCCTTTTCATTAAATAGTGCAATCGCCTGCTCATGTGTCATATAGTTTTCGACCGATCTGTCCATCAATACTTGAGCTAATAGTTCCGCGTATGAATCTAGTTCGTCTTCATCGTTCGAATCTTGAACACGTCCACGCAATTCACCGACCAATCCTTTAACGTCTTCACCTCTTGTCGACCACATGCGATAAGCCATAAGTCGTTCGTCCTCATCATTCCCTGCGATAGCTTCTCGAATTTCATCCATCGAAGGATAGTCGGCAAATACATCTTCATGTGTTAATTCACCTCCGCCTTCAACTTGATCATTTCGACGAACGAGATGATCGAGTAGTTGGTCGAAGCTCTCTGCTACGAAGTGTGTTGTCTCATCCGAAATGTCCAAACACCAAATATGTGGTTCGTCAGGGGTGTCATCGAAATCGAAGTACCAAAGGTAACTGCCTTGACCCTCGCCGAACAGTATCAATTTTCCAGTTAATCCCCACTCAGCCAACATGTGCATGCCATCCTCAAATTCCTCCACCGTCAAGGGTTTAAAACGATTTAAAGGTAGATGAAGACCATCTTCTTCGTCAGACCATGTATTTTCGAAATCAACATTCACTGAATCGAATACAAGATCCCCACCGTTTTGTTCTTCTAACTTTTCGATATATTTTTTAGGAAGGCGTGCGCCTAATTCTTTTTCGATTTGTTTCACGTTTTCTTTATTTAGTGATAATGCAATCTCATCTTCTAACAACTCATCCCAAAAATTCATCAAAGCACCTCTTTCACTACATTTGTATATTTATATACTCATTCATACTATACGCTATATTTTTTAAAAATTGGGATGATTTAGAATCCAATGCCGACGAGACATCACTGTAAAGACAAAAACAGAACGGTATATGGTCCCTTTCCATCAAACAAAGTGGTTCACGATCTGTCCCCCTGCTCTTGAGGTAATCAATTACATCAGCCTTCAGAAATAAGACAGCAGAAATGAAGGACTAGCGTTATAATGAAGGACGCAATGACAGATTAATCAAAAAGGAGTACACCTATGAAGATTTTTTACATAACGATTCCTCTTGTCGTACTACTGATGGCAGGATGTACAGATACGGAGACGATCTCACCTCCACCAGATGAGACAAAGCAAGTAACGCAACAGGACGACACGACTACACAAAAGACCGACACAAAAGAGGATTCCGATCAACAATCAGAAAATACAACTGATACGAGTACAGTCACGCAATCAAAGGATACGAATCCATCAACGGAATCAAAAACGCCAACTGCAAAAGATTCTTTCACAGGATATAAGAAGATTTTAGTAGGTGGTGGAGATTTGTCCGGTAATCGCCAGGCGAACGTCGTCGTCGACATCGGATTCGGTGACCGGAAGTACTGGGC
>NZ_WBYY01000277.1:0-2215 GCF_048985645.1 Exiguobacterium sp. A1_3_1
CTTGTGTCTCGCCTGAGGAAAGGGCGTGAAAAGACGCGTCATTCTTTTTTTGAGTTACCCCCATTTTTTCGTCCAGTGGTTCAATTCTGTCCTGCAACAGAATAACGATAGACGCGTGCTTCGTAAGGACGCAAGATATCCGGGCTATCCGGATAGTTTGATATGAGCAACTTTTCCTGTGGTAAGACGAGGGCGGTCTGCATCGGTTCATCATGTACGTTGAGGACGATCCGCCAGACTTCTCCCTCTAATTCCCGCTCATAGATATAGAGATACGGATCATGAAGCGCTAAGTCTCGGTATGTACCGTAGACCATAATCGGATGATCCTTTCGCATTTGAATCAGCGACTTGTAAAAAGCAAGCACGGACGATGGATCTGCTTCTGCTTGCGCGACATTGATGTCCGTATAATTCGGATTGACCGCTAACCATGGTTTACCACTCGTAAAGCCAGCTGCATGTGTATCGTCCCACTGCATCGGTGTACGGGAATTATCGCGCGCGAGTAACTGCATCGATGAGAGCACGACCTCTGGGTCCTCTCCGCCAGCGACGCGCTCCGCGTATCGATTTCGAAAGGCGACGTCCTGATAAAGCGACGGATCCGAGAAGCGAATCCCCGTCATCCCGATCTCTTCTCCTTGATACACGTATGGAATGCCCGGTAACGTATGCAACATCAAACCGAGTAGTTTCGCACTCTCAACCCGGTATCGTTCACTGCCGAAGCGCGTCACTTGTCGTGTATGATCATGGTTGTTGAGGAACTGTGAATTGACACCTAATGGGTATAAGACGTCGTACCAGTGTTTTTGAATCTCCTTGAATCGTAAGAGATCCATCGCTTCCATGTCGTCCGCGATCTCGAAGTGAAACAGTGTCCGGAGTTCTTTTCGTTCGTCACTGACATATAACAGTCCATCTTCTGGACCGACGAACGGAATCTCACCGACTGTAAACAAGTCTTTACCAGCGAGAACATTCGCATGCATCTCCTGCAAGAAGTCATGCACACCTGGCTGATTCCCAAGGTACGAGAGATCAAACGGATTGGCGACATCCTCGAACGACCGTTTTTTGATCAAGTTGATGACATCCATCCGGAAGCCGTCGATCCCTTGAGCAATCCACCAGTTCATCATATCGTAGATTGCTTGCCTCACAGCTGGGTGCTCCCAGTTCAAGTCCGGTTGTTCTTTGGCGAAGGAATGAAAATAATACTGCCCGCGCTCTTCACTCCACGTCCACGGACTTGGCGCAAAGTACGAGCGCCAGTTGTTCGGAGGCGTCTCTTTCGTGCCGTCTTTCCAGATGTACCAGTCATCCTTATCGTTGATCCGCTCACATGACTGACGGAACCAGTCATGCTGGTCACTCGTATGGTTCACGACTAAATCGAGAATGATCTTTAATCCACGGGCATGAGCAGCCGTGATCAACTCCTGGAGATCTCCCATCGTTCCCGCTTTTTCCATGATCTCGTAATAATCGGCAATATCATAGCCGTTATCGACGTCCGGGGAACGATAACATGGATTCAGCCACACGACATCGACACCAAGTGAAGCGATGTAATCAAGCTTCTCGATGACACCTCTTAAATCACCGATCCCATCCCCGTTCGAATCCTTAAAGCTACGCCAGTAGACTTGATAGACGACTGCCTCTTTCCAGTTAGCTCGCTTCATCTTCCCACTCCTCTCCCTACTCTTTATTCCCGCTCCACTTATCTGTACCTGTTTATCCGACAATTTTTTTAAATTTCGAAAAAGTTCTTTTCTTTTGACTGAATATTCGTTATCCTTGACGACAATACCACGAAGGAGGCATTCATCCATGAAACATTTCGCTCCATCCATCGCCATTGATCGGCTTCCTGCTCCCGTCTTCGCTGAACTTGCGAACCGAATCGGTGCTGTAAAAGCTGCCGGACATGATGTCATCACACTTGGTCAAGGAACACCCGACCAAACGACGCCTGTACATATTCTCGATGCCTTAAAACAAGCTATCGACGAGCCAACGAACCTTCAATATCCACCATTTCGTGGACATGATTTTCTAAAACAAGCTGTCGCAAACTTTTACGCGACTGAATTCGGTGTCACGATCGATCCGGCAACGGAAGTCGCGATTCTCCTCGGCAGTAAAGCCGGAATCGTCGCCTTACCGCAGACGATCGTCAACCCTGGAGACTGTCTCTTATACACAT
>NZ_WBYY01000278.1:0-2170 GCF_048985645.1 Exiguobacterium sp. A1_3_1
CTATTATACTAAGCACATAGTAAAAGCAACAAATTTGAACTGTCTTCTAACTGTAAAAACGCCAGACTTCGCTTAGGAAGTGGCGTTTGCAGTGACGATATACCAGGCACCTTCTTTTAAGAATGGTGTGATCGAAATGTTTTCAAACCCAGCTTTCGTTAGATCTTCTTTCAATTCTTCCTTACTTGGTAATGGATACAGATTCTCATGCAACGTCATGAAGGCATTGAATGCTGCTGAGAAAGGTGCACCATGTGAACTGTCACGTAATGGTGTGACGAGAATGACTGTTCCATCATCCTTGACGAAACGACGAACTCCTTTTAATAGTGCAAGGCGTTCCGGTTGCGGGAAGTAATACAAAATATTATTCATCATGACACCGTCATATGTCTCTTTCACATCAAACGTTTTAATGTCTCCAACGACAAAATCAATCTCTCCGCTCGTATCTCGTCGTTTTGCTTCTGCGATGACGGATTCTTCAATATCGATTCCGGCAAGTCGTAAGTCCGGCAATGCCTCATGGATTTTACGGAGATACCCACCATAAGCACAACCAATATCAAGTAGTGAGGTCAGATTACGACTCCGAATGATATGGCGTACTGCTGGGAAAGCAACAGTCTCAACGAGAGCTGAAGTTTCAGCTACGATGTCTCCATGTTCCTCTCCATTAAAAGTCTTTTGTTGACCCTCTTCTAAAAATTGAGGATAAGAGAATAGTGCTGGCAAGTGCAACTCCATCATTTCCGATAACATGAATCCGATACTCCGATCGTCTGATTGAGAGAGTTCCGGAAGAACATGGCGAGTCGCTGTATAGCGTAAATCTTTTTTCTTCAAGTGACCGACTGCAACGCCGACTTCGAACCAGCGGGATAACGCTTCCTGTGTCAGCGGACGCTGCATCCGTAGCTGTGCCTCTGCTTGTGTTGCTCCTGTTTGAAGAGCATCGAATAATCCATATTTATAACCGATATACCCATGCCAAAGTGGTAACACCGGTTCTGCGCGTTTCATCCATTTTCGTGCTCGGAAAACTTTCGTCCATTCCTTCAACTGTGCCACAAGCGTTCCCCTCTCTACTGTTTAATACATCCCTTTTCCCAAATAACAACCACTTGTAAACAAAAATTACTAACGAACATGACAAAAAGAGTCCTTTTCAACCTATGAGGTCGAAAAGGACTCTTTGATCCCGCATGAACTTAGAAGAATTTCATACCGTATGGGAGTGAATAGCCTAGGAATACTGTCACAAGGACGAGCACGATGAATCCGATGACGAAACCGGAATAAGCTTTTCCTTTTTTAAGTCGAACAAGTGTCAACTCTCCGAAGATGAGCGACAATAAGCCAAGTGTAATCTTCGCATGGTAGAGTGGGTCTGGATTTTCAGACATCCCCATAATTTTGATGTACAGATAAAGACCTGTCGCGAACGTCAATAAGAGCAACAGACGGAACGCCATATGAATCCCTTTTGCAGCTTTTTTGTTGTTCTTGTACATCGAAAAAGCGACGAAGAACGTAACCAATAAAAGTACCCAAAGTAAGACGTGTGTGTGAACGAATGCTGTGATTGGCATTTCATTTCCTCCTTTCTTTTCCTATTTCATCGTATCTGATTTCAGGACGAACACCTAGTGTTATTTTGTTGATATATGGTTTTTTCAGGAGATTGTCACATGTGTAGACTGGACAAGTGGGAATTTGACGGTAAAAAGACTACCTTCCTTCACGACTGACTCGACATGAATTTCTCCGCCATGACCCGTGACGATTTCCTTACAGATAGCTAGTCCTAGACCAGTCCCACCAATTTTTCGACTATCCGAGTTATCGACGCGATAGAACTTTTCGAATAGACGACTCAGCGATTGTTCTGGAATCCCGATTCCCTCATCTCGAACTTGAAGAATGACTTGATCAAGTGATGTCGTGAGTACGACATCGATCGCACCACCAGATGGTGAATATTTCACCGCATTATTCAATAAATTATTGAGCAACTGTCTGATTTTTTCTTCGTCTGCTTCAATGACAGGCAACTGATTTCCCTCGTGACGGAACGTAATCCGATGAGCCTGTGTCGAAGCCGCATAAAATTGTGTCGTTTCTTCAGCAATCGTATAGATGCTGTCTCTTATACACATCTCCGAGCCCA
>NZ_WBYY01000279.1:0-2109 GCF_048985645.1 Exiguobacterium sp. A1_3_1
AGATGTGTATAAGAGACAGGTCTTAGAGAGTGGCGTATTTGTTAAAGCGATGCAAGAGATCGCGCACGATGCGAAGTTAGACTCGAAAGGACCACGCTTGATTCTTGACAGCTTCCGCTCACTCAAACAAGCGAAACCAGCCACACGCCTTGTGTTCCTAGAAGATTTGGTCGCAACGGCTGGTGGCGTCGTCGCGATGCTCGCCGTCATCATCTCGCATGTGACACCGTTCCATCAGGCAGAAGGAATTGCTTCGATCCTCATCGGACTGATGATGTTTTACGTCGTCGGGAATGTCTTCCTGCAAAACGCAGCTGGTGCACTGGGTGAAGCCGATGAGACGATGGCAGCACGTCTCGGCGGACTAATCATGAAGGACCCTGACGTCAAGGACATTAGTAAACTAGAAGTCATTAAGGAAGGCGATCATTTCCACGTCGAAGTCGAGATTGAAGTCGACCCGACGTTGACGATCGCACAAGCGGACGATATCAAGGACCGTCTCGAACTCCAGATTCGTTTGCAGCAAGGCATCATCGATGTGACGATCGGCTTTGATGAAGACGATAAGATTCAACAGTATGTCGTTGCTACGGACGAAACATGACACCATTCACGCAAGATGTCCTGACTATCATTCGTTCGATCCCTGCTGGTCGAGTCATGACTTACGGGCAAGTCGCTCGACTCGCCGGTCATCCGCGTAGCGCACGACAAGTAGCGCGGATTCTTCACAGCATGAGTAAGACGGAACGTCTACCGTGGCACCGCGTGCTTGCTGCTGGTGGAAAACTATCGCTTGAAGGCGATGAACAGCGACTGGCGCTTGAAGCAGAAGGTGTCGAGTTCCTCACCGCCCGTCAACTCGATTTATCGCGTTATCAAGTCAAAAGCGAATAGATACAACAAGAGAGGGATGACCGGTTCGCAGACCAGTCATCCCTCTCTTTTTATCGTCATGAATCACGCTTTCGACGTACTCGAAGCTACAGCGATTTGCCGACGCACTTCTGCTTCTAATTGTGGTTCCGGTGGTTGCCAGCCTTCCGGTTTCATGACCTTTTGGTCCGATTCCCGGAAGATTGGTTTTCCGTCCGGTCCAAGCTTCGCCATGTTCGCACGCTGGACGATCTCGAACAATGGAGCCGGATCAAGCCCGATCTCAACGAAGCTTCCCATGATGAAGTAGAGGGCGTCCGTCAAGGCATCCCCTTGTCCGACGAGCCGTTCGACATCTGTTTCGGGTTGTTTCATCTGAAGCGATTTTTCGACCGCTGTATCAAGTCCTGACTTGAAACGTTCGATTGCTTCGAGAAATTCTGCTTCACTCGTCGCCGATTGATGCAGGAACTCAACGACCGCTTCTTCTGCCGTCCAGGTCGAGCGTTTGATTCCACGATTGACCGTCATAGGTGTTGGCGTCGTTGCGCCAGGGTGTGAAAACACACGGTGGAATTCCTTTACGTCTTGATAATAATTTGTCATAACCGATCATCCCCTTTTACCGAATGTCTCCATTCTAACAGGTTCAGAACCGGAGTTCGACTCATTGATGAACGACGTCGAGTAAGGCCATCCCACGCGTGATCAATTCATCTCGCTGCTCAGATGTCGCTTTTAAGCGCTCGAGATCTGCAATCAGACGTGGTTGATCGACTTCATCCGCTAACTCGAGTAATTCAAGACGGAGTAACCAAGCGTCCGGTAACTGGACGAGTGTCTGATCGATCAGTTGCGGTAACCGTTCTCGTCCGGCACGACCTTCGCGAATCTCGCGGACGACTTCGAAGATCGGATCAGCCGCTGTCAACGGACGTTCGATTCGTTCGAACTCGACCGTTTCCGGAATCGGCTTCAGTGCTTCAACTTCCGTTCCCGGGAATGCTGACGTGATGTCACCGACGATCAATTCCATCCGGTCCATCGTCATCGTTTTCCCGTCGTTCGAGAGCGTCGCTGCTTCTAAGACGACGAGCGCCCGATTTCCATTGACGTTTTGAATCGCTATGATGTCCCCTGTGACGCGAACATTTCCTTCCGCCCAGTCGAGACGTTCACCGACTTTGACTTGCATCAATACTTCGTTCAATTCCTTGCCGTGAAGGAGTG
>NZ_WBYY01000280.1:0-2103 GCF_048985645.1 Exiguobacterium sp. A1_3_1
ATGTGTATAAGAGACAGGGATACGACGCGGGAACGGCTCGCATTGCTTGAAGCCCACCATGCGAACGTCTTAGCACAACTGGCAGCATTACAAGAAACGGAGCGAATGATCGCAGAAAAAGTCGACACCTATCGTCGCCTCCATCCTATGATTCCCGCTCCTGATGTTGTTCAATCCTCTGAGAACGCCTCCGTCAATTGACGATAGACTGTTTCACGCTCGTCAGGCGTCAACGTAAGAAAACTGTCGCCGATGTTGATTTCCGTCGCACAGCCGCTATCTTTCTCAACTAGATAACCAGCGATACCCACTTTTCTGTTCGACTGGATTTCAATCAATTTTTCTTCGACGACTGCTTTTTCTGCCTTGAAGTAGAGATGAAACATGTTCGAGACCGGCTCTTTGGGTCGAGTCGAGATGCCTGAGATCGCATTCAAACTGCTCGCAAGCTCCTTTGCGGCTGCATGGTACTCTGCCATGCGGTCTTTTCGTTGTTCATAATAAAAATCGGCAGACAGAATATACGGATATAGACTGATCAAGTCACCGCCGTAGCGACGTTTCCAGATTCGTGCCTCTTGGCAAAACGGTTCTGGTCCAGCTAAGATTGCTCCTGCGACGCCGCCGAGTCCCTTATAAAAAGAGATATAGACACTGTCAAACAGTTGCGCGATGTCCTTTGCTTCTGCCTCATAATATGGTAAGACCTCAAGTAAACGGGCACCGTCCAAGTGAAGACGGATATTCTGTTTACGGGCATACGCACAGATCACTTCGAGTTCTTCACGCGACGGAAGCAATCCGCCGAGTTCGCGTTGCGGCAGTTCGAGTAACAGACAACTGACGTCCGGCAAAGCTTTGACGTCGTCTATCGTCATCATCCGATCGGCTTCTCCGACTAGTATTGGTTCGATCCCGTGCAATTTCTTTAAGCCGTCCTGTTCATGAATCTCAAGGTGACAGAGCGGGTGATAAGCGACCTTACGATTGTCCTGTTCATCCGACCAGATACGTAGCGCAATCTGTTGCGCCATCGTGCCACTCGGGAAAAAGACCGCATCGTCGTGTCCGAGTAAGTCTACCATCTTGCGCTCAAACGTCTTGATTAATTCGCCGTTACCATAGATATCGCTCATTTGATCGGCAGCAACGCCCTGCAACGCTTCTTGTAACACGCCGACCGTCCGACTACCATGTCCATCTAAACGTTTCGTCGTTTCTTGGTAACTCGTTCGTAAATCCATCTCTTTCATTCCCTTCTAAATCAATGACTATTTTTTGAAAAAATCAAAATATTCCCTCTCCACTTTTGCTATACTGTGTAGCGAAAGTCTGTTAAACGTACTCGTCAAAGGAGGTGTCCCTATCGTGAAAACGCTTCGCACTCGCCTATTGCTTCTTATTCCACTTGTCTGTCTACTACTACTTACCGTGCAACAATTCGTTCCGTCGCTCTATACGTCACTTCTTGGACGAATTGATCCAGCAACGAATACATATTGCGTCGACCGTTGCGGTCCAAAGGAATCGATCTTTGATACGATCGAAGAAGGAACGTCTTATGGTGAAAGCACGGTCACGATGAGCGAAGTCGATCCACCAGCTCCATGGTTCCGGACAGGGTTCGATTCTTCGGTGACGACACCTCCTTATCTTCTCGTACTATGTCTCGTTCTCCTGTTTTGTAGCTGGTTTTTCTGGCATTATCTCCAGTGGTTGCGTCGACCGCGTATCGATCCATCAGGGTATGTGCTTCCGCCACGATTTCCAATCTTCATTTATGAGACAAAAGACCTGCCTGCTGACTCGATTCGAAAACAACTCGCTCACTTTAATGCACAATTGCCGCTTTCCTTACGACGCCGGACCCACGAGACAGTAACAGAATGGTTCGACCGGATTGCGTTTCCATCTCCTGTTGATCCGCTCTACTTTGAAGTGCGATATGGGAAAATGCCGGTCATCTCGACACATCAATTGACCTTCTTCGTTCAAGCGATGGAGCGATATCTTCGGAACTGCCAAGTCCAGTCATCAATTTCTTGAATCTAGTCGCCTTGCGCATTAAAGCTTGGCGGTTTTTTTGTGTTTACAGATGTGATT
>NZ_WBYY01000281.1:0-2032 GCF_048985645.1 Exiguobacterium sp. A1_3_1
AGATGTGTATAAGAGACAGATCTTATCCGACAACTGAAGAAGGCATACCATGCGCGGTTCAAACGAGTCAGACAGGTAGCTTTCGACAATCATTCTTGCGGTCCTAAAAGGAGGAATGGAAGTATGCTCAAGCAACGGGAGCTGAGCGACTGCGCTGATTTGTTCGAACTGATGCAGCATCAAGACGTATATCCGTACGTCCGCCAAAAAACACGGTACTTTGATGAATTTCTGTTTACTACAAAGCAGGCAATCGAAGAGGAAGAACGTGGTGAAATCGTATCACGTACCATCCTAGATGAATTCGATCAACCGATTGGTACGATTAGTTTACTCGATATCGAAGGACAATATGGGTTTCTCGGTACATGGTTAGGTAAACCGTATCATGGTAAAGGATACAATCATTTAGCGAAAGAAGCCTTCTTCTCTGAGCTGTTCTTTGAGCTTGGATACGAAAGTGTCTTCATGAAAATTCGCAAAAGCAATATTCGGTCACAAAAAGCAGCTGAAAAATTGCCGTATGCGTTCTGTGCGGATGAGTTGCGTCCTGCGCTTCTTGAGCAATTGAATGCCGGCGAGACACAGTTCACGCTATATGAAGTCTCAAAATCTAGTTTCCACATGTACATTCATGGTCGGGAGCTCGAAACACTATACGATCACCAACAACTCGAAGCATGAGAGCCTTGTCTCTCATGCTTTTTTGTGTCCACGCATGCGCTTCTAAAGTTTGAAATGGTATGATAAATAAGAAAACTCATCTTTATGGAAGAAACACTTTCTTCTACAGGAAATGGAGCGAAGACTAATGCCAGAATCGTTTAACATTCTCGTAGTAGATGATGAAGCACAAATGCGTGACCTTCTCGTCTCGAATCTTGAAAAAGAACACTACACGACGATGACAGCTTCTAACGGACAAGAAGCGATCCATCTCATTCAACAAAATACATTCCATCTCGTTCTACTCGATGTCATGATGCCGGAAATGGACGGCTTGACAGCATGTATGCGCATCCGTGAATTCTCAAACGTTCCGATCATCATGCTGACGGCACGTTCGGACGAGCTCGATCGTATTCACGGTCTGAAAATCGGAGCTGATGACTATATCACAAAACCATTCAGCCCTCGAGAATTGCTTGCTCGCATCGAAGCGACGCTTCGTCGTTCTCATCGCTTTACAGTTGATCAATCGGCTACCTTGACGCTCGGCATGCTTGAACTCGACACTGAAAGTCGGAGTGTCCACGTCAATGGCAAGCCGGTCAGTCTGACGCGTAAGGAATTTGATTTGTTGCACCTGTTCGCTCAAAACAATGATAAGGTCTTTTCTCGCGAACAGTTACTCGATCAAATCTGGGGTGCGGACTATATCGGGAACTTACGGACGGTCGATACACACATCAAAACACTTCGCTTAAAGCTCGGGGAAGCTGGTGGCTCGATTCAAACGGTCTGGGGCATCGGTTATAAATTCGAGGAAGTATGATTAAGCGCTATACGATCCGGCGCCGGATTTGGATCACGATTTGGTTCACAAGCGTTTTTTCCGCTATTTTATTCGTCCTGCTCACTTTCTATCTCTACGACCGGTTCTATCTTCAGACGCAGGAAGATATCTTATTGAACCGAGGCGAAAAGCTGATCAACATTTATGAATCTGAAGGATTATCTGGTGCTTTTTACGATGGAATGACTTATACGAATGAGTTGACGGAATCGAAAGTCTTCTTCATCGATTTCCTGAAGAAAAATCCAGCTGGACTGCGCTTTTTGACGAATGCGGATATCGAAGAACTTCGAAACGGTGAAACCGTCGTCTCCAGTCGGACCCATCCGATTGAAGGAACGGACATTTTGATGACCGGGTTTCCGATCATCGAAAACAATCGACTGGTCGGTACACTGATTTTATATCTGGAACTTGGCCAAATCAGTGAACCATTCCGCCCACTCCGTCTGATGATCTTCTTCATGATCGGACTGATCGTCTTGAATCTCGTCATCTTCGGACGACAAATCATCG
>NZ_WBYY01000282.1:0-2008 GCF_048985645.1 Exiguobacterium sp. A1_3_1
GATTTGTATAAAAAGGTCGAAGGGGTCAATGTCGTCGCGCGAAAAGTACCGCTTGATGGAAAAGTCGGACTCGTTTCTGGTGGGGGAAGTGGGCATGAACCAGCGCACGCTGGATTCGTGGGGGACGGTATGCTTGCTGCGGCTGTTTGTGGGGAAGTCTTCACGTCACCGACACCGGACATGGTGCTCGAGGGCATCAAGGCAGCCCATGGTGGAAAAGGTGTCCTTCTTGTCGTCAAGAACTACTCGGGTGATGTCATGAACTTCGATATGGCAAAGGAACTCGCTGAACTCGAGGACATCGAAGTCGACACGGTCGTCGTCAATGATGACATCGCGATCAAAAAGGAAGAGGATCGTCGTGGGGTTGCGGGAACGGTCTTCGTCCATAAGATTGCCGGAGCTGCGGCTGCAGAAGGGAAATCACTGAGTGAAGTCAAAGCAGTTGCGGAAAAAGTCATCCAGGGCGTTCGTTCGATCGGAATGGCACTCTCACCATGTTACATGCCAGAGAGTGGCAAACCAGGCTTTGAGTTGCATGATGACGAGATGGAAATCGGAATCGGGATCCATGGTGAAAAAGGACTTGAACGAAAAGCAGTCGCTTCCGTTGATGCGATCGTCAAAGAGTTGCTCGATCGTCTGACGAAAGAGGTACCAGACAAAAAAGTCGCCGTCATGGTGAATGGGATGGGTGGAACACCAGAATCCGAACTGTATATCACGTATAAATACGTCGCGGAAGAACTTCAGGCACACGGTTACGAGATTGCCCGTTCGTTCGTCGGAAACTATATGACGTCGCTCGAGATGCACGGATTCTCAATCACGCTCTTACCAGTGGATGATGAACTGCTTGGGTATCTCGATGCAGAAACGAAAGCGATTGGATTCTAATTCAGATAAACGGGGTGTACAAAGATGAAGTTGACGACGGAACAGTTACGAAGCGCGCTCATCAATGCAGCGGAACAGATTGAACAGCACAAGGATGAATTGACGGACCTTGACCGGGAAATCGGTGACGGGGACCACGGGATCAATATGTCACGTGGCTTCCAAGCAGTCCAAAAGACGTTAGAAGAACACGGCGAGTATGAGGACTTAGGAGCTTTATCGAAAGAGGTCGGGATGACGCTGATCAAGACGGTCGGTGGGGCATCCGGTCCTTTGTACGGCACGGCATTCGTTAAGTTCGCTGGTGCGTTCAAAGGGAAAACGGAAGTCGAAGGTGCAGAACTCGCGGATGCTTTCCATGAAGCGACGGAAGGCATCAAATCGCGTGGGAAATCGGAATTCGGTCAAAAGACGATGGTCGATATCTGGACACCGTTCCAAGAGGCGCTCTCGCAAGACGGGGATTTGAAAGCGGCAATCGATCAAGCGCTTGCTGATACGAAAGCGCGCATCGCAACGAAAGGGCGCGCGTCTTACTTCGGTGAAGCGACGGAAGGCGTCCAGGACCCAGGTAGTCTATCGAGTGCGTTGTTACTCGGCGAAATCGCGGAGGTGCTTCATGGTTAATCTTGTACTCGTTTCCCATAGTGAAAAGCTTGCGACTGGACTAAAGGAACTGTTGGCAGAGATGGCACCGGATACGCCAGTCTTAATAGCAGCAGGTCTTGAGGACGGTAGCATTGGAACGGACGCGACGCGAATCGAAGAAACACTAAATACACTGGACGATGATGGAGTCGTTTTAACGGATATCGGTTCTGCGACGATGAACACGGAACTGGCCCTTGAACTATATAGTGGCGAACGGACGGTTCGGTTTATCGACGCACCACTCGTCGAAGGCGCGTTTTTAGCGGCTGTTCTTAGCGGACAGTCGAAATCCGTTGATGAGATTGAAGACGGATTGAAAAAAGAGTTCGGTAAATAATTGGTGAAGCCCTCGATGCTGAAGACAAAGTGCAATTGTTCTCTAACGAGAAGGATTGCGCTTTTTTGCTCGCTTCGAATCGTTTTCCTGGGACAAGCATCGCGCCGCTTCGCTTCGCTGCAG
>NZ_WBYY01000283.1:0-1971 GCF_048985645.1 Exiguobacterium sp. A1_3_1
AGATGTGTATAAGAGACAGGGTCTATACGGTGCGACGATCGCTTACACCCTCTGCGCCGTTACTCAGATCGTCCTATTGTTGCCAGCACTGTATCGATCCTTGTATCCACGGGACGTCACGCTCGTCGTCGAACAAAGCAGCTAAGGAGGGAAGAAGATGCGACCAATCCTACTACTCATCGTCATCGAAGCGCTCGTTTGTCAATTCGCCCGGTCGCTCTTCCCGGACACCTACGTGACCGCCTTGCTGCTCATCAACTCGGTGTTGTTTCTCTATTATCTACTCCGTCAGGCAGAGACGACGCCACTCTTTCTCGTCTTCATCACCGCTTTCTTCGTCCGGCTGGTCCTGATGTTCATCGATCTCGAGCTGTTCCGTTTACCGCCACACAGTGGGGACGATACGGAAGCTTTTCATCTCGAAGGTGTCCAAATCTTCACCGATCCGTCGACCTTCAATGATGTCGTTCGTGGCACCTATTCCAAGTTTCTCGGAATCTTCTACCTGATGTTCGGTCCTGAACGAATCCTCGCTCAGTTCTTGAACGTTATCCTCGGTGTTGTCGCTGTCGTCATCCTAGCGAAGACGCTACAACGGTTACGCTTACCGGAACGATACGTGTTCGCAGCTACACTAATCTTCGCATTTTTCCCACAAGGATTGTTGCTCTCACCGATTCTCTTGCGTGACCAGATCGTCGCTCTGGGCATCGTCTACACACTTTACTACATGGTGCGCTGGACGGAAGAGAAGTCCGGATGGCATATGACGCTCGCGTATCTCGGCTACTTCGTTAGTACAATGTTCCACTCCGGACTTGCTGTCGGGATCATCGTCTTACTCGTCTATTTCTCGTTTTATAGCCATGAGACACGACGAATGGATTTTGAACCGACGAAGGTGCGGCGACTAATCTTTCAAGTACTGATCGTCGGCTTCATCGTCTACAGCTTTCAGGATGTCTTGTTTGCAAAGTTCACCCACGTCTCAGAAAACGGTCAGTTGTTCAGCGGGATGAGTTACGACCGTGGCGGCTCCGCTTATCTGAACGGATTGACGGTGACAGGTCCAGTTGACATGATTCTCTACTCGCCGATTCGAACGATTTACTTCCTGTTCTCACCGTTTCCGTGGCAATGGTCGAGCGTCATGAACATTCTGATTTTCTTCCTTGACGCTGTCTTCTACTTCATCGCCTGTTTTGCGATCGTCCGGTCCTTTAAACTGATCCGTCAGCATCCGTTCGGCAGCGTCCTCTTCTTCTTTTTCCTTCTCTTTGCACTTAACGCCGTCATCTTCGGTCTTGGAACCGGCAATGTCGGAACGGCCATCCGACACCGGTATAAGTTGTTCCCGATGTTACTCATCGTCTACACATCCGTTCACTACATGCGCTGGCAAGCGCGCCACTACTTCGAGGAGGTCGAACACCGTGCCGAATAAAACGATCTTAATTACAGGTATCGCAGGCTTCATTGGATTTCACGCCGCACGTCGTTTCATCCGGGAGGGTTACCGGGTCATCGGACTCGATGAAGTGAACGACTATTACGACCCAACGTTAAAAGAAGCCCGGCTCACTGAACTTGGAACGGACTACACGTTTTACCGGGTCTCACTCGAAGAGACAGCAGCCGTCGCGCGGATCTTCGAACAGGAATCGATCGATCTCGTTCTCCATCTGGCAGCACAAGCAGGGGTACGGTATAGCATCGATCGACCGGACGTCTACATGACGTCAAACATCGTCGGCTTTCTCTCGATTCTTGAGGCGTGTCGGCATTACCCAGTCGAGCAACTGATTTACGCTTCCTCAAGTTCCGTCTACGGATCGAATACGAAGATGCCGTTTGCGACGACGGATGCCGTCGATCATCCGCTAAGTCTTTACGCCGCTTCAAAGAAAGCGAATGAACTGATGGCACACACCTACAGCTGTCTCTTATACACATCTCCGAGCCCACGAGACT
>NZ_WBYY01000284.1:0-1941 GCF_048985645.1 Exiguobacterium sp. A1_3_1
GTCTAGTAGTCGCTCCGTCTGACGATCTTTACGCTTTTTAATGATTTTTTCATCTCGCGTCTTGAATGGTTCGACATATTCCGCATTAAATAACAAAACGTCCGCATCACCGGTTGCGTCTAAGAAAGTCTGTTCATCGCCTTCGATGAAACGGATTGGCATCTCTTTCTCTTTGCAGGCATCAGAAAACATCTCGAGCGCTTGGAAGAAATATTGTTGCCGTGCTTCATATTCTCCGATGTAATCCGGATTGAGCCAAAAGACGAACTCGACCGTCGCCTTCGGATTTTCATTTAGTAATTCAACAGCACGTGCCAACATGTGGTTATCTTGTAATCGAAAATCACTTCGTACCCAACAAATAATGTTCAATCGTATCCTCTCCCACTACGTATTGAATGAAAAACAGGCAGCCCGCCGAGCGTGCGCCTGTTTTTCGTTGTGACCTTATACGAATTCAATCAGTAAGTCTTGACTCGCGATGGCTTCGCCTTCCTTGACGTGGACGGCTTTGATTTCACCGTCTTCCGGTGCTTGGATCGTCGTTTCCATCTTCATCGCTTCCGTGACGAGGAGTTGCTCTCCTTTACGGACACGTGTACCCGTCTCGACGAGCACCTTCAGCACGCTCCCCGGCATTGATGCACCGATTTGTTTCGCATTGCTTCGATCTGCTTTTGGACGACTTGATAAACTTTCCTTAATACTGATGTCTTTGACTTCGACTTCACGAGGAACACCGTTCATCTCATAATAGATCGTCCGCATACCATGATCGTCTGGCTGACCGATTTGAATCAACTTAAGGTAGAGTGTCTTGCCTCGTTCGATTTCAACCTCGATCGTCTCCCCTAGACGCATTCCATGGAAGAACGTATTCGTATCAAGAACAGAGATATCGCCATATCGCGCGACATACGAACTGTAGTCCATGAAGACTTTTGGATAGAGCGCGTAAGCGAGTGCATCAAATTCTGTAACGGGACGTTCAAGTTTTTCGAACAACTCATGTTTGATCGCATCAAAATTGAGTGGTTCCATCATCTTACCTGGACGTTCTGTCAGCGGAGCAGCTCCCTTGAGAATAGCCTGTTGAACGTCTTGCGGGAAACCATCTGGTGGTGTTCCGAGCTCCCCTTTCATCAGTTCGACGACTGAATCCGGGAAATCAAGTCCACTTGCACGGTGCAAGACATCCTCTTCTGTCAGATGATGTTGAACCATGAAGAGTGCCATGTCTCCAACGACTTTTGACGATGGTGTGACTTTGACGATATCGCCAAACAGCATATTGACACGCGCATACATCTCTTTGACTTCAGACCAACGATCCGCAAGTCCAACCGCTTTTGCTTGTTGCTGTAAGTTCGAATACTGTCCACCCGGCATCTCATGGTCGTAGACCGTTGGATTCGGTGCGATCATATCGAGTTCGAATGCTTGATACAGATGACGCACGTCCTGCCAATAATCCGAAATCTGTTCAAACTTCTGTGCTGATACGAGCGGTTGACGTGGATGACCACTTAAGGCATGAATCAAGCTACCACCCGCTGGCTGACTCGTCAGTCCCGACATGCTTGATGCGGCGACGTCTACGACGTCGACACCTGCATCGATCGCACGCGCATACGTATAAATCCCGTTCCCACTCGCATCGTGTGTGTGGAGATGGATCGGTAGCGATACCGCATCTTTAAGTGCTGATACGAGCGCATAGGCTGCTTCCGGTTTCAAGAGACCCGCCATATCCTTGATGGCAATGATATGAGCGCCGCTTTCTTCCAGTTGTTTCACCAGATTGACGTAATACGGCAGGTGATATTTCGGTCGATTCGCATCGAATAGATCCCCTGTGTAACAGACAGCTGCTTCCGCGATTTTACCTGTCGGCAAGACCGCATCGATCGCAAGTTGGATTGACTCTGGGTTGTTCAAGCT
>NZ_WBYY01000285.1:0-1911 GCF_048985645.1 Exiguobacterium sp. A1_3_1
TCGGAGATGTGTATAAGAGACAGTACCTTATCCGTTTGTTTTGCTAAGAAATACAGGAGTTCGTATTCTTTTGGTGTTAAATTTACTTCTTGCGACTCGACCGTCACGCGGTGCGCATCATTGTCGATCGTCAAGTGTGGGAAGACGATGACATCTTTTGTTTTCGCATCCGTGTGGAGGAATTTCGTCGCACTTGCCCGACGAAGAATCGCTTTGACACGCAAGACGACTTCACGTGGACTGAATGGTTTGACGATATAATCATCTGCCCCCATCTCAAACCCATGGACGCGGTTCGTCTCTTCGCCTTTTGCCGTCAACATGACGATTGGCGTCGCTTTTGTTTTCCGCAGTTCTTCACAGACTTGCATCCCGTCCATCTTCGGCATCATCAAGTCGAGGAGAATGACATCGTATTCTGTCTCAAGCGCCATTTCAAGCGCCGTCTCTCCATTGTCTGCTTCCTCGATCGTGAAATTTTCCCGCTCCAGATACATCTTCAACAGGCGACGAATCCGTTCTTCATCGTCGACGACTAAAATACGTGCTTCTTCTGACATGCTGTCTCCTCCTATGAACTAAACTCTACTCCTCTATCCTACTACTCTTTTAGTATACTATGAAACGAAAAGAATGGCTTGCTCCGGCTGATTTCTCCGAAAAGGCACACTTCGGTCAAACGCACACGAAAAAGCAGCGGACCGTTTCCGGGTCCGCTGCTTGCTTTTTCTTACGCGTATGAGTGTAATCCTGCTACGACAAGGTTAACGAAGACAAGGTTGAACATGATGACGGCAAATCCGCCGACACATAACCAAGCTGATTTTTTACCAATCCAACCACGCTGGATGCGCATATGGAGATAAAAGACGTAGAAGAGCATCGTAATGAGTGCCCATACCTCTTTCGGGTCCCAGCCCCAGTAACGGCTCCAAGCCATTTGCGCCCAGATCATCGCGAAAATCAGACCGCCCAGGATGAAGATTGGAAGACCAATCGCAACAGAACGATAGCTGATCTCATCTGCTGTCTCAAGATCAATCTTACGTGCAATCGGCTTCAAGCTCTCAGCAAGACGCTTGCGAAGAATGACGAAGCGAAGCAAGACGTATAAGACGACGCCACCAATGATCGACCATAAGACCGTATTGACTTTGTTCGCGTTCAAGAAGTTCGGTAATTCGATGACGGCACCTGAACCCGATAAGACTTTTCCGCCTTCAGGACCGGTCAAGACTGGCATCGCGTAGTCATGTGTCATCGTTGCACCGTTTTTCGCAACGTATTCGATCGTCGATGCAGAACCTGTTGCTTTGAACAACAGCCCAACTAAGATGTAACCGACAACACATGCGAGTGAGAACATGACGACTTCGAGCCACGTCCGTGTTTTCGATTCCTTACTGAAATCCGTCGCGTGAATCAGATACAGTAATCCCGTCGCGAAGCTGACGGCAAGAATCCCTTCGCCGAGCGCTGCCGTCGTGACGTGGATTTTGAGCCAAACACTTTGTAGTGCTGGGATCAACGGTTGGACTTCATCCGGGAACATCGACGCATAGGCGATGACGAGCAATGCAACTGGCATCGCAATCAAGCCAAGGACGTTGTTTTTGTAGATGGCATAAACGATCAAGAAACCAAGTACCATCATCATGCCGAAGAATGTCGTGTATTCATATAAGTTCGAAACTGGAACGTGCCCAGCTCCAGCCCAGCGCGTGAAGAAATATCCGAGCTGCGCGAGGAAACCGATGATCGCGAGCGTAAAGGCGATTTTACCAGAACGCGTCGGTCCTTTTTTACCACTCGTCGCTACAGCGAAGAATCCTGTACTGACGAGGTAGACGATGAATGATGTAAGGAGCAGGTTACTGCTCAACCTGTCTCTTATACACATCTCCGAGCCCA
>NZ_WBYY01000286.1:0-1813 GCF_048985645.1 Exiguobacterium sp. A1_3_1
CGATCCAAAGAAGGCTCCAGCCGTTCATCGCTTCATTACGGACATATGAGAAGATTCCTTCAACAATCAAAGCGACCGTCGAGACGAATCCAGCGAGAATCGCCGCCTCGATCAAAACGATTTTGTAGAGATCCTTCGTCCGCCATCCGAGTGCGAGTAAAACAGCGAACTCTTTCCGGCGGGCGAGCATCGAGACATAACTCGTCGCGAGGACATAGACGACGGCGACGGCGAGCATCGCAAAGATGACACCTGAGAACCCGACGCTCGTCTCACGGAAGATCGTGATCGCAGCACCGATGTGGATCCATGGTTGTTCGATCCAACCGAGCGTCTTCCCGTCATCGACAACCTTCGTAACGACGGGTTGAGGAGAGGAACCTTTGGTGATCGTAGCGATGAGACCAGTCTCTCGTTCGATTTCCGACTTGATACGTTGTAAGGTTTTATCGGATTGTTCACCGACAGAAGAAGCACCCTTTACTTTTAACCGGATCGATGAAATCGATTGATCGCCCATCACCTTTTGGACACTATCGACTGTCGTAAGAACGTTTGGAGAGTTCGTCAACAGACCAATTGGATTCCCGGTCGTGTTGATCGGTTGGGCAGGATTGACCGGTTCATTTTTTGAGTCAAGTACGATACTCGCAGCCGATGGTCGATAGGTCTCCATCGGTAATTCGTTTAATGGATCTTTGGAGACATTGATCTTGTTCGGATCATACAAACCGACGACATTAAACGTCAGATAAGGATTCATTGACTTAAAAGTAGATCCATCCGATTTTTTCATTTTTATTTCATAAGAATCTACCGTCCGGAAGCCACGCTTCGGAAGATAAGAGGATGGTAATATAGCATTTTTGAATGCAGTAGGTGCTGTGTGTACTTCATAAGCATTCTCCCATCGTGTAGGGAACGGACTCTTCACCGTTTGATAAGTCAATGAGCCTGTCTGGGCGACGAGTTGAGCGTTAGTATTTGCTTCCGAATGCGGAAGTACCTTAGTTTTTTGACCGAGTAGGGAATCAAAAAAAGCGGTCTCGACTTTAGAAGCATCGACTTTAATGTCTTGGATGATCTTTCGTTTTTCTTGATCGAGAGGTTGAGGAGCGTTCGATTGAGCAAGTCGTTGATATAATGTGTCGCGTGCTTGTTTCGTTTTCAGATCGACGTTAACTTGTTCTAACTTAAATTGACTATATCCCGTATTGAAGGATTTTGGATTAATCAATACCGGGATATTGAATTCATTGGAACTCTTCTTGCTGGCTGAGGGGACATCCTCCTGGTTGAAGTAACGAAACTTCTTTTGATTCAGGATGCTCTTATCCAAACCGACGAGTTGCGCTTCCGCCTCCGGATCGATTCCGACGATAAGACTATAGGTAAAGGGTTGTATGGATGAAAAACCTTTCGGATCTTGAAGATGGATCAATCGCGTATTCGGAGGAACGAGCGGCTCTTCCATAGTTGAAAAGTAGGCACCATCCTGTGCGATGAGTTCTTTCGAAAATCCACCAGCACCATAATGTGAATTACTCAGTCGATAAATACCAGGCTCGTCCGGAAAGTGGATTTGATTTGGAATCGAGATGCCGATATTAGCGTATCCCATGACAGCGACCGGGGCTGCAATATCAACCTCATTCATTTGTTTGATTTGTTGATATTGTTTAAACGAAATCCCACCATTGATCCCATTGAGATAATTCGGTTCGAGTAAATTATTTGATTCCGTCGTCATCTGACCGCCTTTCGGTCGGACGACGATATCATACGCAGACGACCATTTCTTTTGTAACGTCTG
>NZ_WBYY01000288.1:0-1782 GCF_048985645.1 Exiguobacterium sp. A1_3_1
TAAGAGACAGTTCCTATCCTTACCCGGAACTCCTGCAAGTCACGCAGTCGTTATCGATTCCGCTCGTCTATGGATCAGATGCCCATCTCGCAAAAGATGTCGGTGCTGATTTTGATTTCAAATGGTAACAACGGAAATAGATAAAAGATTGCGCGCTTCACTTACTCTGACGGGAGTTGTGTGAAGCGCGCGATTTTTTTATTCTGTTCCCCCATACGGAAACGATCCTGACGTGACGGATGGCAGTGATGCCGCAAGTATTTTAAGACGATCAACTGATACGTTACCGGCTAACAGAACCGTCTGTTCGCTGTCCTGATAAGACAAGCTAGCTTCCCGCTTCGTCTCATGGACGTAAGCTTCTATTCCATTCGCCAATGTCACGACCTCCGACGGTTTGCTGTCCATCGGTTGCTGCGGGAGCTTCGAAACCGTAAGGATTGATTCTTTTCCAGCAAACGTCCATGTGATTGGCGCGTCTTCCGCATCACTCCAACTCATTTCGTTCGTTGTAAATGTCGAAAATGGGAGCTTCAAGCCACGTGATTCCGAGCGTTCCGTTGTAACAGGTCCTGTCGCAGGAAGAACACCAGTTAATATCCAGCGATCAGACTGTTCATAAAACAAAACGATGTAATGATGTGGTCCTTCCGGAGACTGCAGCGTGACAATCGCTTTTTGACCAAGAATCGCTTCCGACAAGATATCATCATTAGTCGGTACGGCGGTTTGTCCGTTTTTATAGGTCAGCTGTATTTGCTCGACGCTCGCTTTGCCTGGTGTATCTGCATCGACGGAGGGCTCTTTAATTAAAATTTCTTCGACTTCCTTTTGTCCTTTAGTTGGTTTCACAGATGCAACTTCTGCAGATGGTTTTACAGCATGTTCTTTCGTCTCCATTGTACACCCCGATAAGACGCAACTACTGATCAATACAATAGTTGTCATCGACTTCGTAAAACGCATTTTTCCTCCCCCTTACCATACCTTTACTTACCTTTACTTACCTTTACTTCTTTTAGTATGGCAGGTCGATACCTGCTAGTATCCGAATAAATTCGCACAAACAGGAAATGTTTTATTAAAAATCAAGTCAAAGAAGACCGGTAAACGTATCGCATACGTCTACCGGTCTTCTGGTTTATCTATTCTAAGTTGGCATGTTTCCCGTACATCGTTTGCGAATCGAGCTGTTTGTCTTCCATGATCTGCAGAATCAAGCCATCATAGAACAACAACATCGTCTGTTCGAACAACGAGCCCATCGGTTGAACCGTCTCGTCCGCTGATGCCGTTTGTTCTTTCGGAACTCCAGGCAATTGGACGACCAAGTCGGCTAATCGTGCTAACGTCGACGTCGGATTGATCGTGACGACGGCAACCGTTCCACCAAGTTGCTGTGCTTTCTCGACGATTGGTACCAACGTTTTCGTCTCACCCGATCCGGAACCGACGATCAACAAGTCACCGTCGCGCAAGTTCGCTGTGACCGTCTCACCGACGACATAAGCGTCGAGTCCCATGTGCATTAGCCGCATGACGAACGCTTTCCCCATCAAGCCGGAACGACCAGCTCCTGCGAGAAAGATTCGGTTCGCTTGCAGCACAGCGTCTTCCAGTTCTTTCGTCTCGGTCGCATCGATTGCTTCAACCGTCGAAGTCAGTTCTTCGATAATCGTTTGAATATGTGTCATTTACGCCTCTTGCAGCATCCGGTGCATCGTTGACGCTGTCTCTTGTTTATCATCTTGTCCCGTGATGCCGCCACCGACGATGATCAGG
>NZ_WBYY01000289.1:0-1708 GCF_048985645.1 Exiguobacterium sp. A1_3_1
GACAGGATAGTCGCATCTCAACAGTCAAATCATCTAATCGACTGTACAATTCTTCGATTTCTTTATTGAGTGATTCGTATTGCTGTTGTGTCAACATGACGCCCGCAACTTTTTCACGGTTAAAAACATATACGCCGGCCGCTTCACGATCTGCTTTTTGGAAAGCTTCCATAGGAGACCGTTTCACGTCAGATATAGAAGTGGTTGGAATATCAAGTATTCGCATTCCCATCATTATACCCTCCTCTTATTTTTCTTTAGTATACACCTTTTAAAAGTCTTTTAAAAGACTTTTAAACACTCCTTTTGATTTTATACTACCTATAGCTAACCCATCTTTTTAGAACAAAACCCCAAAAAACAATAGGGTTCTCATTTACCGAGTTTCCTATTGCTTGTTAGACGCTATTTTATTTAAATACAACAATCTGAATTACGTTGAATATACGTTTACAATACAAACACCAGTTGATTGTTTCTACTATAAATTCAATTGCTACTTTTGAGTATTTGTTAATTCGTAATCAAAAGATTATTCAATGATCTTTAATTTTACATCTGCTTGTGTCTCTAATACATCGCCATCTTCACCAAAGAATGTATAAGAGCTTACTCCATCCACACCGAGAATCGTGTTCACTTTCAAGTCTCCATCTATCGAATTAACTGTAAAATTCGACCCTTCTCCAATACTTTCAACACGGTATCGATTGACTGGCACATCATCACCGATGATATATTGACCAGGGCTCAGTGTAATGGGCTTACGCTTTGCATAGATGACTTCAAAAGTTAAGTCACTAAGAACCTCTTCTTTTTTACTGATTTTTTCTTCGAGTGACTTATTCTTGTCTTTAGTTTTTTCATAATCTTCTTTAATGGCATCACGTTGTTTCACTAAATCTAATATGTCTGTATTCTCTTTTTTAAGTGCGTTATTTTTCTCACGCAACTCATCACTATAGAGAGCACCATCCTCGATTTCAGTCTGTGCACTATACGTTCCAAAGAGTGATCCGATAAAGAAAATAAAGACAACAATGATCGGAAGTATGACATACTTCTTAAATTTTTGTTCCACTTGCTAATCTCCCATCCTACCTAATTCATGTTAAGAAAAGAAATTCAAATAAAAATCCCAATTTCTAGACTGAAATAATTTAACAATACTTTTTTAAAATAGTCAATAACTATCATTTAAATCCAATTTACGTTATTAGAGTCTTTATATATATATGATTATGGTAATTTATTTTAATCATGCTTCTAACGCTCCGTGTCCTTCGTCGCAAGGAACAGGAACGTAGAGATGCCTCGCGCAAGCGAGTCGCAGCTCTCGTTATCGATTCGGCAGGAGGGCAGCGGTGCGATGAGGATGTTGCTGCGTGCAACCTACAGCCTCACGAATGAGCCCGAAGATTCTTCTCATGCTGTACATCCAGTAGAAAGAAGATCGCTACTTATTTATAGGAGGATCGATTCACTTCAATCATCTATCTTTCCTCGAACCTTCGTACACTTCAATACTGTCTCACTACTGCATCCTTCATCACACCCTTCTATATAGAAAAGACCAGATGTACTTTCTTACCCGCAGTGGATCCGTCCACTGCGGGTCTTTCAATGCACTTGGATTCGGGACGAATCCATTCCTTACTCGCTTGCGCTCTCTCAAAAGAAAAACGACGTCGTTTTTCGTCCATGCCCT
>NZ_WBYY01000290.1:0-1705 GCF_048985645.1 Exiguobacterium sp. A1_3_1
GTCCTTGAACGCTGTGCCGCACACGGCATCGCGACCGACCGGCTGTTATTCAGTTCGTTCAACCATTATTCGGTTGCCTTGATCCAAAAGCTCGACCCACGCGTTGAGACAGCGATTCTCTATCCGTATCCGATCTATCATCCGGAAGAACAAGCCCTCCGAATTGGTGCGACCGGTATCCATCCCGATTATCGACGGGTGACGGAAGCAGACGTTGCGTTCGCTCACGCGCAAGACGTCACGGTCCGGGTTTACACTCCGAAGACGGTCGAGGATGTCCGGCAGATGCAACGAATCGGTGTCGACGCCGTCATCGTCAATGATCCAAAAGGGATGCGCGACACATTCGAAGGATGAGGAGGAGGAAGGGATGCGCAAGGAATACGTATTCGTCATCAGTTTGTCGCTCGTCGCTTTATTCGTCGGACTTCAGCTTGGCTTTGCCCGCTTGCCGGAACCAAAACCGAAGCAAGTGACGACGACACCGATGCGCCCTGCGGATTATCAGGCAGGACTTGCGTCAGCGAAATGGGAACTGAAGCAGATTCAGCGCTTCACCTTGAAAAGCACCCTTCCTGCGGATGGAACGACGGTGACCTGGATTTATGAGACCCCATCCGATGAACGAATTGCGGTCGATTGGTATTACGTCGAGAGTTATCCGGAAGAACAAGTCCAGATGACACGAAACGAGACATCCCGGATCATCTCGTATGAACGCTATTTAATCGTCATTCGACCGATTTACGGAACGGTCGTCGATAGTGAACTCGAACAGTTCGCTCTTCGCTTTACAGGTTACTTCACGACACAACAACAGGGGGAAAACGATGTCAGGTAAAATCATTCTCTTGATTGGTGGATCGGGCAGCGGAAAGTCCTCCCTGATCAAACGTCTGCGAACGGAATACGCGCACGTCCGGTTCATCCCGTCGGTGACGACCCGACCGAAACGACCGACAGAGATTGATGGAGCAAGCTATCATTTCGTCGACGTCAAGACGTTCCAACAATTGATCCAAGACGACGGCTTCATCGAATACGCCCACGTCCACCGGGCGTGGTACGGGACACCGCGTCAAGCGTATGTCGATGTCCTCGAACAGGATCAAATCGTCATCAAGGACATTGATCCGAAAGGGGCGGCGAACTTCAAGCGTTTGTTTGGCGACCAAGTGATCACGATTTTCGTCTCGGTCCCACCCGACTTGATGAAGGAACGACTGTTGATGCGCGGGGATACACCGGAGTTTGAAGCGCGACTCGTCGATTACGAGGAAGCGTGGAAAGAACGCGATCATTATGATTATATGATTGAAAACATCGATTTTGAGACAGCGTATGCCGATCTGCTTGAGATCATTGCTGGCTACATTCCACAGGCATGACGAAGAGGACGCAAGATGCGTCCTCTTTTTAATGTCAGAAAGGAGTCTTCATGTTACCTTTGCATCCCTTACTCACGCACGTTGTAAGCAAAAGACAGTTATCTGGTCGATCGCGCCAAGCCGTCTGGTCCGTCAAGACGGCAACAGCGCACTACATCGTCAAGGTCGTGACGGATCCGTCTAGTCGTCAATTTGAACGAGAAGCCGCTGTCGCGATCCCAAAACAAGAGGGAATCTCTCATGCCTTACCGCTAGCGACCGGACGGACCGCAACGACCGCTTACGGTATCTATCCCTACCCTGTCTCTTATACACAT
>NZ_WBYY01000291.1:0-1666 GCF_048985645.1 Exiguobacterium sp. A1_3_1
GTGGGCTCGGAGATGTGTATAAGAGACAGATACTGCTCTCCTAAGAACCAGCTAACTACAAGTAAAAGAGCTGATATATATACCTTAATGTTTTCTTTCTGCTTCCAAAAAGGTTCTCGTTCTACCCTTTGTTCTTTTTCATCTCGAATTTTTAAATTTTCAAATGCTCCTGCTTTTTCTAATTCTTCAATGGTTGTCGTCCCTTTAACATAAACTTTAGATGCTCCGAAATTTACTTTCGCATCCTGAACACCGGAAAGTTCTTTAACATTATTTTCAAAAATGGCTGCACAGTTAGTACAAGTAAATCCTTGAACACGATAGGCTTTCATTTCTTCTTCAGACAGTTTTGCTTTCCCACTAGACATTGATCTTCACCTCTTTCTTATGTGCCAATGCAATTATCATAATTTGTCTGATATGCTCATCATCTAATGAATAAAATGCAAGTTTTCCCTCTTTTCGAAACTTAACAATCCCTTGCTTATGGAGCGTTCGCAGGTGATGAGAGGCATTTGCAACCGTAACACCTATAATATTTGCTATATCACACACACACAGTTCGTCATCTTGACATAAAGCATAGGTAATTTTTGCTCTATTTTCATCTGCAATAGCTTTTAACATTTGGGCAACACTAGAAATATCTACTGTCTGTAAATTACCTTGTATTCGATTGACCTTTTCTTCGTCATAACAATAAATTTCACAAGTATCTTTCTTAATCACATTCTCACCCCAATATCATTCAAGTGTTTATTTGAATATAGCATAACCATTTTTAATAATTCATTCAAGTGTTTTTTTGAATGAGTAAAAAATTCATAAAAAAAGAATTGGAGTACCCAATTCTAATAACAAAATAACCAAACTGCATAAGACTTTAAGTACATAACATTATCTGGCCAATTAATGGAATAGGACTGAACTATTTGTTCTCTTCCGATAGCTTTCTATATAATGAAGCCCTAGACACATTTGTAATTTCACAAATTTGATTTACAGTCATATTTCCTTCTTTATATAGCTTTACTGCATAATTCATTCCCGCATGATTTTTATGATATTTCTTTATCCGACCTTTAAACTTTCCTTCTTTCTTAGCCAGCTCAATCCCTTCACGTTGACGCATACGGATAAGATCTCTCTCTAACTGGTTAACACCAGCCATTACTGTAATTAAGAATTGGCTGTATGGATTATCCTCTGATAAATCTAGCCATGTATCCTTGAGTGATTTTAAGCTGGCTTTTTTCCTTCGTATGTAATCGATCAATTCAAATAAATCTTGTGTACTACGAGTAATTCGAGTTAAATCTGTAACATAAATGGTGTCACCATCTTGTAAGTCCTCTAACATTTTTTGAAGTTGCTCACGTTCCTTCGTTGCCCCAGAAACTTTTTCTTCGTATATAATATCCATTCCGAATTCGCTTAGCTGCTGAAATTGTCTTGAAGGGTTTTGACTAGTTGAACTGACACGTACATAACCAATTTTCCGCAAAATATCACCTCACTTTTGAGACAAGTCTTATGAGACGCTAGATCACAGCAATCCACTTCAAAATAAATGACTTGATGAAGTCACTTCAGATCATAGAAAAACCCTCATTTCGACGTCGAAATGAGGGTTTTTCTATGATCTGAAAAGATGCTGTCTTAGGAC
>NZ_WBYY01000292.1:0-1632 GCF_048985645.1 Exiguobacterium sp. A1_3_1
GTCTGAGGACGCAGACTCCACTCTTCTTGATCTTCCGCATGGGCGGATTCTGACAAAATGCGCTCTTCCATGTCCTCACCTCACATTCAATAACAACTGGAGTGCCCGTTTGACATATTGATCCGTCGACAGGACTTCTGCCTGCAACGCTTTTTTGACTTTCTCGACTTCTCGGTCACTGTAACCAAGCGCCGTCAAGGCTTCACAAGCTTCATTCAGCTCAGCATTGCCTTGCGCGAACAAGCCTTCGCTCGGTACGTAATCCGGTGCGAGCTCGGCTAACTTTCCTTTTAGGTCGAGCGTCATTTGCTTCGCTGTTTTCTTGCCGACACCTGGGAATTTGACGAGATAACTTTCCTTCTCTTGTTCAATCGCTTCAACGAGCGCATCGACATTCCCTGATGCGACGATCGCGAGCGCTCCTTTCGGTCCAATTCCTGTGACCCCGAGCAACTTCGTGAACAAGGCACGCTCACGACGGGAACGGAATCCAAATAAGACTTCTTGGTCCTCACGGACATAATGATACGTATATACGATGATCTGTTCGTCTCCGGTCCGATAAAAAAACGGGTTCGGTGCTACGATCTTGTAGCCAATCCCGCCAACTTCTACCGTCACGAATTCCGCACAGACATAAGCGACTTCGCCGCGTACGAATTCTATCAATGTGGAACGCTCCCATCCTTAAACAAACTCTCGTGTTATTGTAGCATACATCTTCGTTTGGCTTCAAAGCGTTCTTCAGCAAAAATCAATACATATGTTCGCTCTCTCAATCCGAAGACAAAAAAGCGTGATCGTTCGCACGACCACGCTCCGATCCTCTATTTTACGAACGCGCAAGCATCCGGTCGAGCGCCAGCACGGCATGCCGCGTCGTCTCTGCATCTACCGTAATGATGTTGACCGGCTCACCGGCTTCGACTTGTTCGAGCGCCCACGCCAAGTGCGGTAAGTCGATCCGGTTCATCGTCAAACACGGACACATGAATGGATTGAGCGACACGATATCGAGTTCCGGATGCGTCGTCGCGAGTCGATTGACGAGATTCATCTCTGTTCCGATCGCCCACTTCGTTCCGGGAGCAGCCTGTTCGATTTGTTGAATGATGTACGCCGTTGACCCGTTGAGATCTGACGCCGTCACGACTTCATGCGAGCATTCCGGGTGGACGAGAATCTTTCGTTCCGGGTCTGTCTTGCGAAACTGTTCAATCTGACCGACCGTGAATTTCTCATGGACTGAGCAGTGTCCTTTCCATAAGATGACGCGGACGTCCTGGTCTTCCCCGTCAAAAACGAGTTCGTCCTTGATCGGATCCCAAATCGCCATCTGTTCTAACGGAATTCCGAGTGCATGCGCCGTATTGCGACCGAGGTGTTGATCCGGCAAGAAGAATAAGATGTCGCGTTCAGCAAGCGCCCATTCGACCATCTGGACAGCGTTTGACGACGTCACCGTCGCCCCACCATGACGACCAACGAACGCTTTGATGGCTGCCGTCGAATTGACATACGTCAACGGTAAGATCGACTCCCCGAACCGTTCCGTCAAGATCGTAAAAGCACGCTCCGTTTGTGTATCGTTCGCCATATCCGCTGTCTCTTATACACATCTCCGAGCCCACG
>NZ_WBYY01000293.1:0-1616 GCF_048985645.1 Exiguobacterium sp. A1_3_1
TGGGCTCGGAGATGTGTATAAGAGACAGATGTTGAACCGCAAGCAGCGGAGACACAAGGACCGTTGACGATGACAGAGACACCTGACGGTTATCAATTGCCGTCGCTTGATTTGTTAGCAGAACCAACATCAAAAGACTTGTCCGGTGAGAACAAACTACTGAAGGACAATGCGACGAAATTGATTGCGACCTTAAAGTCGTTCGGGATCGGAGCAAAAGTTTTAAAGATTCATCTCGGACCTAGTGTCACGAAGTACGAGATTGAACCAAAACAAGGAATCAAGCTTAGTCGAATCACGGGACTCGCCGATGACTTAGCGCTAGCGTTAGCCGCAAAAGATATCCGGATCGAAGCACCGATTCCGGGTAAAGCGGCTGTTGGAATCGAGGTGCCGAATCGTGAAGTCGCCATGGTATCACTTCGAGAAGTACTAGGAGCGGAGAGCGTCCAATCGGACAGCGATCGTTTGCTCGTCGCACTCGGACGAAGCATTTCTGGTGAGACGGTGACAGCGAAGTTGAATAAGATGCCACACGTCTTAGTTGCCGGCTCAACCGGTTCGGGTAAATCGGTCTGTATCAATGGGATGATTGTCTCGATATTGATGCGGGCACGACCGGATGAAGTCCGCTTGATGATGATTGACCCGAAAATGGTCGAATTGAACGTCTACAACGGAATTCCGCACCTCTTAGCGCCCGTCGTCACCGATCCTAAAAAAGCGGCACAGGCATTAAAACAGGTCGTCTCGGAAATGGAACGCCGTTATGAAATCTTCAGTCAAAACGGAGCGCGCAACATCGAAGGCTACAATGCACTGATTGATAAGATGAACGCAGAGGAGAAAGTGCATCAACGATTACCGTACATCGTTGTCATCGTCGATGAGTTAGCTGACTTGATGATGGTCGCGTCAAACGAAGTCGAAGATGCGATCATGCGACTTGCACAAATGGCGCGAGCAGCAGGAATTCATATGGTCATTGCGACGCAGCGTCCGAGTGTTGACATCATCACCGGTGTCATCAAGGCGAATATCCCGTCGCGGATCGCATTCAGTGTATCGAGTGCGACTGACTCGCGGACGATTCTTGATACGGGAGGCGCTGATAAATTGCTCGGACGAGGAGATATGTTGTTACTTGGTAACGGCATGAACAAACCGGTCCGCGTACAAGGAGCCTTTTTATCGGACGAAGAAGTCGAGAAGGTCGTCAATCATGTCATCAGTCAGCAAAAGGCACAGTATGTTGAAGCGATGATTCCAAAAGATGTACCAGAGGGCGAAACAGAGGTCGACGATCCACTATACGATGAGGTCGTTCAGTTCATTCTGACACAAGAGACGGCATCAACGTCGATGATTCAACGAAAGTACCGCATCGGTTACAACCGAGCTGCCCGTCTTATTGATGCGTTAGAAGAAAACGGTCTGATTGGTCCATCTGAAGGATCTAAACCACGTCGCGTCATGGGACGTTAATCGAGTAGAAAGGAAGTCGTGGAATATTCCAAGGCTTCCTTTTCTTTTCTAGAAAAATGTATAGAGAAGACTCGGTATCTCGAAAAAAGAAAAGGCACATGAAAAAAAGACATGATGATTTTGTAAAAATA
>NZ_WBYY01000294.1:0-1609 GCF_048985645.1 Exiguobacterium sp. A1_3_1
GGAAGAGATCGCGTGATAATTGAATGAAGACATTCTCTGGTTCTCCTAAAGGACTATTTTGTTGCGTGAAGTAGGCATATCCGATCAAACCTGTCACCATCGCTCCAACGATTGAGAACGTCATCCAGATCATCCCGACGCGACGTGCTGACTTCATCTCGTGTAAGTTCCGAATCGCCATGAAACGAACGATGATATGCGGCTGACCAAAGTAGCCGAGTCCCCATGCGAGTAGCGAGACGATTCCAATGACCGTCGTACCTTTGAATAACTCGAGCTTTGAACCGTCCGTCGACCGAATCGTTTCGAGCGTCTCGTTGATCCCACCGCTTAAAGCGAGGGCAACGCCTGGTACGATCAGCAACGCGATCACCATGATCATCCCTTGGACGACGTCTGTCCAACTGACGGCAAGGAAACCACCGAGGAAGACGTATGCAATGACGACGCCCGCTAGAATCCAAAGACCTGTCGTGTACTCGAGACCAAAGACGGCTTCGAACAAACGACCACCCGCGACAAAGCCACTTGATGCGTACATTATAAAGAATATTAAGATAACTCCAGCTGAAACAGTACGCAAGACACCACTTTTATCGTGGAATCGTTTTTCGAAGTAATCGGGAATCGTGATCGCATCCCCTGCATGTGCCGTATACGCACGCAGACGCGGCGCGACGAGTAACCAGTTGGCGTATGCGCCAAGTAACAATCCAACGACGATCCACCCACTGGACAGACCAGTTGCATACATCGCACCCGGTAATCCCATCAACAGCCAGCCACTCATGTCACTTGCTCCAGCAGAGAGCGCCGTGACGACTGGACCAATCGTACGTCCCCCAAGCATGTAGTCATTCATGTTCTTCGTCCGATAATACGCAATGACGCCAAGTGCGACCATCAGTCCGAGATACAACAAAATCGCAAACCACATTCCGTTCATCCTTGCTCCCCCTTTTTCCATGATATAAGAAAAACGGGCATGCAGGTCGCACACCCGTTTCATCTATTAAACACCATTTCAGAACATTTCTGAAGTTGTTTTTGCTTGAAGATGTAAAGTCAAGTAATCTGGTCCGCCCGCTTTCGAATCCGTTCCAGACATGTTGAATCCACCGAATGGTTGGTAGCCAACGATTGCGCCTGTGCACCCACGGTTGAAGTAGAGGTTACCGACGTGGAAGTTCGCACGCGCGTACTCTTGGTTCGTCCGGTCTTGCGTGATGACAGCACCTGTCAATCCGTATTCCGTGTTGTTCGCGATGTCGATTGCTTCTTTGAAATCTTTCGCTTTCGTGAAGGCGACGACTGGTCCAAAGATCTCTTCTTGCATCAAACGATCCGTTGGTTGAACGTCCGCGACGACTGTCGGTGAGACGAAGAATCCTGTTGAATCATCTGCCGTACCACCTGCGACGATGCGTCCTTCTTCTTTTGCGACGTCGAAGTAAGACGTGATTTTCTTGAATGCTGCTGCGTCGATGACTGGTCCGACGTTGTTTGAGACATCCGTCGGGTTACCGATGCTGAGTTTGTTCGTGTTCGCGACGACTTTTTCGAGCAACTCGTCATAGACCTGTCTCTTATACACATCTCCGAGCCCACG
>NZ_WBYY01000295.1:0-1608 GCF_048985645.1 Exiguobacterium sp. A1_3_1
TGGGCTCGGAGATGTGTATAAGAGACAGGGGCTGACGAATAAAAAAACAAACGTGTGTTTTCATTCGTCGACCTTTGTTCGAATCGTCATCAAATCGTAATCTATTCGAACGCTAAGACGGGCAATAACTTCTTTTCGTAAGTATTTATATAGTGTAGACTTAAACGAGAAGAAGCCTGACTCATTCCTAGAATATAATTAGGAATAAAAAGGATTAGTATTATGAAAGTGGAGGTGTCACTCCCATGGAAACGAAAGGTACGATTGCCGCGCTCGACATTGGGACATCGGAGGTGAAACTCATCGTCGGTGAACTACTTGGTGGAACGCTGAACGTTCTTGCTGAAGGTTCTGCACCATCCGCGGGTGTTAAACGAGGTGTCATCGTTGACATCGATCAAACGGTACAAGCCATTAAACAAGCGGTTACGGAAGTGGAACGTACACTTGGTGAACCAATTGGTGAAGTATATGTCGCTATTTCCGGTGAACACATTCAAGTGAAGGATTGCCAAGGGATGACATCGATCAAAGGTGAGGACAATGAAATCACGGATGATGACGTGAAAGACGTTCTGCATTCTGCGATGGTCATGCGAATTCCGAACGAACTCAGTGTCGTCGATGTCTTGCCGAAGACCTTTACGGTCGATCAGCAAACAGAAATCACTGATCCGAGAGGAATGATCGGTTATCGTCTCGAAGTAACAGGGAAGCTCATCATCGGAGCGAAGACGATCCTACATAGCATTAAACGTTCCATTGAACGGGCTGGTTTAGAGCTTGCTGGATATGTGCTGGAGAGTTTAGCGGTATCTAGAATCGCAGCATCGATTGATGAACTCGAACTCGGTGTCGGAATCATCGATATCGGTCATGAGACGACGACACTTTCCATCTACGAAAAGAATGATCTCGTCTACTCGACGACGTTGCCATACGGTGGTGATCATCTGACACGTGATTTGACGTACAAGATGAATTGTAAATATCAAGACGCGAAACTTGCTAAAGAAGAATATGGTGTTGCGCTTGAAGCACTCGGGGATCCGGAAGAGAAAGTTTCCTACGTCACGATCAACGGCGAACATCGTTTCGAACCACAATCAGAGATTGGATTCGTTTTAGAAGCACGACTTGAGGAAATCTTCGAGATGATTCAAAAACGAATGACGCAAGCAGGATACGCTCACATGAATAGTGGCTTAATCTTATGTGGGGGAAGTTCTTCATTACCGGGAATCGATCAGCTCGGAAAACGAATCTTCAAGCAGAGCGTCAATGTCTATCAACCTGCTAGTCTTGGTATTCGTCATCCGAAGTATGCCGTCGCAGCCGGTATGTTACGTTATGTGCTCTCAAGAAGCGCCGTATCGAAATCAGGTTTCGACCGGGCGGAAGAGAAGGAAGCCGTAGCGCACGGACATGAACAGGATGCACTGCTCATGAACGAACAGACGTCACCTACGCGAAACGAACGGCCAACACGTGAACAGCCTCCGAAAGAGAAAAAGTCATTCAGTAGTTTCTTTGAGAAATTCTTTGGTTAATGCCTACAAAAAATCCAATGAGTAAAAAATATTAGGGGGCCCTTTTTATGTTGCATTT
>NZ_WBYY01000296.1:0-1588 GCF_048985645.1 Exiguobacterium sp. A1_3_1
TCCTTACTCGCTTGCGCTCTCTCAAAAGAAAAACGACGTCGTTTTTCGTCCATGCTCTTGCGCGCGCGGACAGGACGGAGGTATCCCGTCCGTCTACGCTCTATCGTCTCTTTACAGCACACCTTGTGCTTTCAAGCTGACGTATTCGTCTCCGGCACCGACGATGATGTGGTCAAGAAGCTGAATACCGACGATGCGTCCGACCTCGACGAGCCGTTCGGTCACCTCGATATCTTCCCTCGATGGATGCGGGTCACCGCTCGGATGCTGATGGCTGACGATGAGCGACGTCGCATTGTTGAGGATGGCGGACTTAAAGATTTCTCGAGGATGGACGACACTCGAGTTGATGCTACCGACGTGTGCCCGATGGACGGCAATGACGCGGTTCTTCGTATTGAGTAAAATGACGAGGAACACCTCACGGTCATCGTCCTGGATGAAGCGTCTCGCGACACAGAACGCGTCCTCTGGGGACGTGATGTGTGTCGTCTCGAGCGCGACGTCCGGTTCACGGACCTCTTGGCGGATACGGGTGATTTCAACGAGTGTAGTCAGTTTCATGGAAAAGCTCCTTTCGCGAGTGGGATGCAGTCCGACACGGTGCCGTCCTGTTGACGGGAACGTAGCGAGCGTCGCGAGACGGCGCAAGGGTGACCGCAGGGAAAGATCAAAAAAAGCGGACAGCGCACCGGGACGAAGGCTTCCGAAGCCCGCGAGCGAAAAGCTTTGCTTTGAGCCAAAACGCGGAGGAAGACGAGGAACGGCAGCGGCTTTTTTGATGGCCCTTGCGCCGACGAGTAGCGAGCTAGAGTACGGAAACAGGACGGCGTACGGTCCCTTTCCATCAAACAGAGCGGTACCGCTCTGTGCCATGCCTTTGAAAGAATCATTTTATCGCCTTACGAATACCGAATAAGACAGCAAGAACGGTGAAGTAGCGTTATAATGAAGGACGCAATGACAGACTGAACAGTAAAGGAGTACACTCATGAAGATTTCTTACATAGCGATTCCCCTTGCCGTCTTATTGATGGCAGGATGTACAGATATGGAGACAACCTCACCTTCACCAGATCAAACAGAGCAAGTAGCACAGCAGGACGACGCGACTACACAAAAGACCGATACAAAAGAGGACTCTGATCAACAATCAGAAAATACAGTTGATACGAGTACAGTCGAGCAACCAAAGGAGACGAATGCCTCAACGGAATCAAAAACACCAACTGCAAAAGATTCTTTCACAGGATATAAGAAGATTTTAGTCGATGGTGGAGACCTGTCCGGTAGTCGTCAGGCGAACGTTGTTGTCGACATTGGATTCGGTGACCGGAAGTACTGGGCGTTCACGAATGAGCACGGACAGCTGGTCCGCGTGATCGCGAAGAAGATCGTGCTTCAGAATGATGCGACGGAAGACGTCACGCGTGACGGACGCTACTACTCGGACGAGGCGAAGGTACCTGGCGTCGAACGTCCGAATCTCGATGAAGGACATATCATCGCTGACTCACTCGGTGGCGTCTCGAACGCCTACAACATCACTCCGCAGGACAGTACACTGAACCGCCATGGTGACCAGGCG
>NZ_WBYY01000297.1:0-1579 GCF_048985645.1 Exiguobacterium sp. A1_3_1
TCTCGTGGGCTCGGAGATGTGTATAAGAGACAGCCTTTACGAATCTTCTATTTTTTTCCTTTATATGGCTTGAAATAGATACCGCCATCAATTGTAATCGTTCCCGTCTTTCCTTTTGGTAAGGCAGAAATGACCTTTACGTATTCATTCAAGGAATTTGAAAAGGATGATGTACTGAGTAACACCGTATTCCCATCCGTCATGAATAATTTCAGACCACCCTTGTCCGTCTTATCGTTTGCGACGATTTCAGAGATCCGACTACGTACTTTCGGCTCGATCTTAACGAGTTCCTTCGTCAACCGATTTAATGATTGATCCGTAAATCCAGTCAGAATTGGTGCATCGAACAATTCTTCCTTCGACTTTCCGGGAATGATCGTTCCGTCCGCCAGTACGATCCGGTCTCCTGGTTTATCCTTTGCGTAAGCGATCTCTTTCTCTTCCGTCACCGTCACGCGATATTGATGCAAAAACTGTTTTTGCATCGTTGCTTCCTGAATGCCTGGAACCCTCTCGATTCGTTCAAGAATGTCTTCCTCTGATAGATTAAAGGCGTGTGTCTCATTCACCTTAACTCCTGATGCCTTCAAGATATCTGATGTTTTGACATTAAGATTACCATCAATATCAAATCGAGCGACCCGAGAATAACTCGACTGTAGATAAAAAACGACACCAACCAATAGACCAATCAGAATCAGGACATAGATGAGCCTCCGGTTGGCTTTTTTGCGACGTTGTTCACGGATATAAGGTATCTTATCCTCGAGGCTGCGGACGTTCTCGTCCTCTTGTGGTCGTCCAACCGCTCTCCGTTCCCTCACGTCTCATTCCCCCTCTATAACGTAACAATTCATTTCCCTATCGGTCTTTTCCTGCAATAGTTTAGTTTTTTTGTCCTGTCAGTCGTAACAATTCATCAACTAAGTCCAGTGAAGCGTTCGGCATACCGAGCGCAAGCGCCGCTTCAGACATCATTTGTTGTTGTGCTAACGCTTTTTCGCATGCCTCAAACAACCGATCACCCGTTAGCTCTTGTTCACGAATCAATAGACTCGCACCTGTCTCGACGAGTGATGAGGCATTGACCTCTTGGTGATTTTCCGTCACGTAAGGACTCGGGATGAGCACACTCGGTAAGCCGAGTGTCGTCAGTTCTGCCAATGTGCTTGCTCCCGAACGTGAAATGACGAGTTGACTTGCTTTTAAGATGTTCGGTAAATCATATACGAATGGGCGAAGTTGAATGCGTTCTGGTAAGGAACCAACGCGTGACATAATCGTATCGTAATGAATTTGACCAGTAACGAAGAGGAGCGACCAGCCTGCTTGCTCGACCTTTGGCATCATATCGACGACTGCTTCGTTGATTGCAGGTGCGCCACGACTACCGCCATAGATGACGACGAGAGGACGTCCTTCCTCAAAACCGAAACGTTGTCGCTCTTCAAGCGGATTGATGTTGAGCTCTGCCACTTCAGAAGCACGCGGATTTCCGATTAAAACCGTCTTCGCTTCATTCTTACCGAAGTGATGTCCAGACCCTTTAAAAGAGAGTGCAACACGATCCACATAC
>NZ_WBYY01000298.1:0-1551 GCF_048985645.1 Exiguobacterium sp. A1_3_1
TGGGCTCGGAGATGTGTATAAGAGACAGGTGCGACGTACGATGAAAAAGTGAACTTCGTCTCGTTCTACTTCATGTACGTCTTGCAGCAGTACCAGACGTACTTCGAACAGACCGTTCAAACGCAAGGTCAGGACCACTCGACGTTCTCGATCGCGAAATTGCACCTGACAGATGATACCTTCAATGATTTTCAACAGGACATGCGGACACTGCTCGAAAAATATCATCACCTAGAGACAGAAGACCAGGCAACTGAACGGACCGTCTCACTCGTCATCTTGCCGTAAACACGCTCCGTTTCTAGAAGCGTATTTTCACCAAAATGAAACGAGACAACATTGCGAGGGAGAGAAAATAGACCCCATGAAACGGATCAAAGAAAATCTTGATGCAATTGTGCTGGATACGTTGAACGTAAAAGCAGAACAGATTCTAAAGATTGGTGAAGGAGCTTGGCACACTGTATATAAGTTAAAGAGAGTAGATGATCAAGACCTTGTGATTCGCATAAAAAAGAATGAAGCTTATGGGGAGTTACAACAGATTAATGAACAAGAGCTGACTACAGAGTATGAGTCTACGAAAGCTTACTATTTACACGCCAATACAAGTGATCAAAATGTCTGTCCTGACTTTTATCAGTATTTCATTGAAGATGACACAGTATTTACAGTAGAAACGTTCATGGGTCGTGGAACGGATTTATTGTTACTCGATCAGAATAAAGCCCATTCTTACGGTAAGAAATTAGGGAGAATTTATCACAATATACACAACCAGAAAACCTCTATTGCAGGTTTCGGGGAACTGCACTGGCAAGGGGAAACTTTACGAGGTAGTGATTCAAAAAACAGGGATGAATTATGGAAGGAAGAAAATGAACACGTCTTAACCGCCTTAAATGCTCTCATTCACTCTAGTCTTTGCTTTGATAAAGAAAAAGTCGATAAACATATTCATGCTTTAATTGAGAATAGACGAACTCAGGTTCAAAACATCTCTCTCGTGAATCAAGATGTAACACCAGAAAATTTAATTTTAAGTGATGAACACATTGCAATCATTGACCCGTTTCCAAGATTGGACTTTGATTTGAAATATGCAGCTTACTTTGTTTTTTGTTACAAATTTTTGTTACCAGCCTTTTCAAATGCTCCACGATACATAAATCAAGCGTATCAAGAAAAAAGTAATGTTCTAAACGAAATCGCTGATGGATTCATAAGTGGGTATTGCTTTAACGTGGTTGGAGACGAACGCACCATTCAAACTCGACGATTACTGGATGAATATACATTATGGATATTGCAAGAAGCGTATGAGCACTACGACATTCTACATCAGCCTCAACTCACTCATAAAACAACGCAACAGATGGGGAATCGAGAAATGATCACTGCTCGGTTACATTTATGCCTCGAAGAATTAGAAAAATGGTGTACGGAATAAGAATAGAGGCTGACGTAAACTTTAGTCTCTACAAAGATAAAAGAATGATGCTTTACACGCCACTCCTACAGGAATAAGCGTATTTATGCGCTGTCAGAGAC
>NZ_WBYY01000299.1:0-1495 GCF_048985645.1 Exiguobacterium sp. A1_3_1
TGTATAAGAGACAGATCAATAACAGTGCACCGAATTCCGTCTTCGTCAACCGAACGATCGTACTGATGACGGATGAATAATCGAATAAACTCTCCTTTGAAGCAAGCGTTTCGATCAGTTCATTCCGATCCTGCAAATGGAGTTCATTCGTCCGCGTCAATTCAAGAGCACGCTCAAGCTCGTTCTGTTTTTGCTTCAATACTTCCTGATTGTGTTCCATTTCTTGATTCTTAGCTGACAATTCCGCATGTTGTGATGAGATCGACCGTGCCATCTGGTAAAACGATGCCGTCAATTGACCGACTTCATTATGGCTGTCGACATCATGCTCGAGCGAAATCGACTTGCCTTCCGCAAGGCGACGGCTTTTGACGATCAATTCGCGGAGTTGTGACGTCACCCGATGTATCAACGGACGGACGATGAACAATAGACAAAATATAAAAATCATCAAGTTCAAGAACCAGAACCATTGCGTCTTTTGTAACTGGTCAAGTACTTGCTCCTTCGTCCGACCGTCTGCATTATCCACGTATAAATAACTGGCAACCGATGTGATGACACTTAGTGCAAAGACACTATAAAAAATCGCCATCAACTGTCTGCCCAATTTCTCAGTCATCCAGTGTTTCATATTCATAAATCCTCCTAGCAATAAGTTGCCCTTCGTTCAAGATTGTTTCCTCCTCATCTATTATCATCTAATGATTCCCGGAAACATCCCTCTTGAATCCTTTACGGTCGGGCAGGCGAGAGTCCAATCCCGGTCACGAGGGCAATCGCATCGACGATTTGTCCTTTCGTCAGATCATCCGTCTCGATCTGTTGACTGAACAATGGATCGGTCAGTTGACGTAAGCGTTGTTCTGCCTGTTGACCGCCCCACGAGTTTGGACGCTCAAAGCGGCTGATCAGGCGGCGTTTGACAGTTGTCTCCTTCGCCATCAGGGCGATATGACGGACGTCATGACCGTTCGCTCGTAACGTGCCGATGATTTCCTGAAAGTACGCTGGATTCGTCAAGGTCATCGGCACGATGATCCGCGCATCTTCCGTATCGAGCTGTTCGAGGAGCTGTCGGTTAAACGTGCGCCACAACGGCTCATCCTGGAAATCGTCCTTGTTTTCCGGCAGTTGCGCCCGTAGAAAATAACCCGTCTCTTCCGGGTCAAAAATGTATGATCCGCTCCAACGCTTTTGTAATCCTTTTGCTGCTGTCGTCTTCCCGACACCAAACGTACCGTTAATCCAAATGATCATCTTCTTCTCCTCCACCCTGTTTTCTGTTGTACTATACTGCAAAAGTGGTCGACAAGTTTCAATCGGTTACAAAAAAACACTCCGTTGAAAAAACAGAGTGTTTAGCCATATAACCATGTGATTAAAAACGGTGCGAGAATGCTAGCACAGACAGCCGTCAAGACCATCGTCAACAGACCGACCGCCCCTTCGCGTTGATCAAGACTCATCGATTTCGTCGCACCCATGACGTGGG
>NZ_WBYY01000300.1:0-1453 GCF_048985645.1 Exiguobacterium sp. A1_3_1
CTGCTTTCTTTTGGAGACGATCGAGGTAACGCGATGCATTATCACGTCCACCGAGACCAAAGGCAAGACCGAACGCAAGCGCAAGTGCTCCCAAGATCAAGATGAAGGCTGAGTTGACGATCGTATCAGCAACACCTAGCTGATCGAGTGCCATGAAGACAGCGAGTGCAAGAATTGCGTACTTCGCAACGCTTGAGAGGACTTTTAGTTCAGAGTTACCGAACAGGCTGTCCATCGTACGTTTGACGAGGTTGCTGACGATGATCCCGATTGCGAGAATGATGATCGCTGTCAGGACGCTCGGTAAGAACGCAAGGACGGCGCGACCGAGGTCGACCATGAAGTCAAGACCAATCAAGTTGAAGGCTTCGACGACGAAGAGAACGACGATGACGATCTCAACGAGTGCACCAACGATCGAAGCTGGTGATGTAGAAGCTTGGTTTGCATCCCACGTACCGATTTTCAAGTGACGTGTCAGGTTATTGAAACCAAGACGTGATAAGAGATCCGTAACGAATTTCTTAACGAAACGTCCGACATAAAGACCGACAAGGATCAGTACGACACCAACGATGATGTTCGGAATCATACCGAGGACATCGTTCAACATGTTGATCGCTGGTCCTGTGATTCCTTTAATGTTCAATTGATCAAGTGCTGAAATCGTGATTGGAATCAGAATCAAGATAAAGACGACTGTTCCGAGAATCGACGAAAGTGATTTCGCATCTTTTTGATCCGTTGACCCAAGGTTGAAGCGAGCTGCAAATTTATCCGTTCCAACAGCATGAAGGAAATTCGTCACGATATCGCGGACGATTTTCGCTACGAGGAAACCGACGAAGAAGATGGCTGCCGCAGCAATCAAGCGTGGAATGAATCCAAGGAATGACGATAACAATTGGCTGAACGGTTGTGAGACACTCTCAATGTTCAAGGCACCGAGTACACCCGGTAGGAACAGAAGCAAGACGAGGTAGAAGACGATCTCCCCTGCTATTTTTGGATAAGCTGAAAGATCCGTCTGACCTTGAAGCATCTTGTTCGAACGTACTTTATCGTTCGCCATCAGCTTCGTTCCTGCTTTGACGATGATCATACGAAGAACGACCGCAATGACGTATGCCAAGAGAAGGATAAGGGCTGCTTTCAAGATGTTCGGGATTGCCGCGAGTAATGTACTCATCGTATCCGCAAGTGGTCCAGCAATGATGTTCAGATCAAGGATGTTGAAGACCAAGATGAGAACGAAGACCATGAGAATCCAAAAGACGACGGTCCCGATGATTTTTTCAGGTGTCCACTTTTTCTTCTTTGGTGGCGTACCTTCTTTTTGAGGCGACAACTTGTTGACGACCCCAGACTTCTCTAACGCTTTTTGAACCCCGTTCGCGATCAGCTTGGCAATGAGCCATCCAATCAAGAAGACGATAATCGCTCCAAGCACTGT
>NZ_WBYY01000301.1:0-1415 GCF_048985645.1 Exiguobacterium sp. A1_3_1
CGCTTTGATTGTTGAAGGCATCTTCTCATATGTCCGTAATGAAGCGATGAACGGCTGGAGCCTTCTTTGGATCGCGCTGTTCAGTCTCGTCATCTACCTCGCTGGCGCGACCTGGTCAGCTTGGACGATTCGCCGGATCTCGCCGTATGAAGCAATCAAGACCGGTGAGTATGCAAAGGCCGCTCGCATCGGACTGAAACTTCGTTCGACGATGACACTTGCACTAAAGGAACTGATTGGGAAATGGAAGCGTAATAGTTTGTCCGTTCTCTCAATCGCTCTCCCAACAGCACTGCTGACATTCTTCTTATTCGTGACGTTCCATTTACAAGGAGTCCTTTACACGTCGTGGCTCGGTCAGTTCGTTGCCCTGCAAGTCGGTCCGATGCATTACGTGACGATGGGTGTCGCCATCACGATCGCTATTTTGACGACGGGAGAGATCATGTGGCAAAACGTCACCGATCGCCGCGCCTCACTCGCCGTCCTAAAAGCGCTCGGTTGGACGAACGGCGCGATCCGTCAGTTGATCGTCCTCGAAGGTTTCCTTGTCGGTCTCATCTCCGGAGTCATTGGACTGATTGTCGCCTACTCGACGATTTACGTTCTATACGATCTTGTTCCCTGGAATGAGCCGTTGTTGATTGGCGTATCGCTCGCCCTACCGATTCTGTTCGGTGTCATTGCAGCCTTCATCCCAGCACAACTGGCAGCACGTGTTCAACCGTATCAAGAACTGAAAGATGCATCTTAATATTTGGCGGAGGGGCAACAGGCGTTGTCCCTCTCTTCACAGGAGGAAGTCTATGTTACCGACATCGATTTATTCGTTATCAGCAGGAGCGGTCGTCTTGAATGACCAAAACGAGATTCTTTTAATCCAAGGACCGAATCGCGGCTGGGAGTTTCCGGGTGGCATCGTCGAGCCTGGGGAAAGTGCAGCTGACGGTATCATTCGCGAAGTCAAAGAAGAGTCTGGAATTGAGATTGAAATCGTGAAATTTTGCGGTATCTATCAAAACCTCGAGGCGAATGTCTGTGCGACTTGTTGGCTTGCAAAAGCGATTGGTGGTCAACCGCAGACGAGCAGCGAAAGTTTAGCAGTCGGCTTTTTCCCGCTCGAAGAAGTGTTACGACGCGTAACGTGGTCGAACTTCAGCGAACGAATCTTACATATCTTAGATGAACAGTCTCATCCATTTTTTGTAGCCTTTACCCCATAAAAGGAGGAATGACGATGTTGCGTTTTGTCTTAAATCAATGGCGCCGGCAGCGCGGGAAATTCATCCTGACGCTCGTCGGTGCCCTCATCATCAGTGCCGGACTAAGCCTGATGTTCAACTTGACGGACTCAAGTCAAGGAACGGTCGAACAGACGTTACAAAAGAAATGGTCGTCTGCGTATGATATCGTCG
>NZ_WBYY01000302.1:0-1414 GCF_048985645.1 Exiguobacterium sp. A1_3_1
CAAGATCAAGGGCTGTCTCTTCTTCTTCGACTAACATGTTCGCGACGACTTCAACGAGGACATCCCGGACTTGTTTTGGATCCTTGACGTTACGTCGTTTGACTTCTGTCTTTAGTTCCTCGACCAAATCCATCGTTGTCGTCACACCGACGTCGGCTTGGATCAACACTTCTTCTAACTCTTCGAAAAAGTCTTCATCGACTTCACGGAAGCGGTAGACGAGATCATTGACGGCACTCGCTAAACCGTCGCGTGTCTTCGTCAAGCCTTCCGTAAATTTAGTCGTGACTTCTTGTGTCGAAGTCGTCAAGCGGTCTTTCAGTTTTTTAAAGAAACTCATCGTTTAATCTCCTTTGGTTCTTCACTTAATGTACGTCGTGCCTCTTCTAGTTTAACGGATAACACTTCAGATATCCCGTTTTGCTGCATCGTGACGCCGTAAAGGACATCTGCCGCCTCCATCGTTCCTTTCCGATGGGTGATGATGACGAACTGTGTCTCGCGTGCTAGCTGATGGACGAACTCGCCGAATCGCGCGACGTTCGCTTCGTCAAGCGCCGCCTCGACCTCATCGAGGACACAGAACGGGACAGGACGTGTCTTTAGAATCGCAAATAATAAGGCGATTGCTGTCAAGGCACGCTCTCCACCGGACAAGAGCGACAAATTCTGCAGCTTCTTACCAGGCGGTTTGGCAACGATATCAATTCCACTCGTCAACAGATCACTCGGGTCAACGAGAACTAGATCGGCTTCACCGCCCCCGAATAACTCGCGGAATGTTTCCCGGAAGTGTTCTCGGACAGCATCATACGTTTGACGGAACAACCGAATGACTTCTCGGTCCATCTCTTCGATGACGCCATAGAGATCGGTTTTAGCAGCGACGAGATCATCCCGTTGCGCGGATAGGAACGTAAACCGTTCATCGACCTCTGCGAATTCCTCAATCGCACCGATGTTGACGATGCCGATTTCTTCGAGTTGGCGTTTGAGCAGATGAATTTCCTCTTTTGCCTCTTCATACGATAGATCAAGTGGTGCAATCAGTTCGAGCAGTAATCCCATCTCTTCCAGCATTTCTTGTCTTGTCTCAAGACGCGTGCTCGTTTTCCCTTGCGAGAGTCGTAGCTGCTCGAGTGCCTGTTTCGTCGTTTGTTGATCGTCCTTCGTCTTCGCTTCGCGGATCCGGATCAAACGCAGGGATTCTGCTTGTACTTGAATCCGTTGCCCGATCGCGACGAGTTCGGTCTCGACCCGTTGTTGTTCCTGTTCCTGTTCGCGCTGTTCCGCGTGCAAGGCATCGATTTTCGCTTCGTCGAATCCTTCGAGGACATGACGCAAGTCACGGCGTTTATGACCACGTTCAAGCTTCGCGTGACTGACCTGTTCCGTCACTGTCTCTTATACACAT
>NZ_WBYY01000303.1:0-1401 GCF_048985645.1 Exiguobacterium sp. A1_3_1
CAGCAGGGGCTGTTGGATCGATCGTTGGTCAAATCGCTAAAATCAAAGGCGCACGTGTCGTCGGAATCGCAGGAAGTGACGAAAAGCTACAACACTTGAAAGCAGATCTTGGTTTTGATGAAGTCATCAATTATAAAACGGAAGACATCCGGGAAGCGTTAGACCGGACATGTCCAGACGGCATCGATGTCTATTTTGAAAACGTCGGTGGGGAAATCGGTGATGCAGTTCTTGATCGACTCAATCCATTCGCGCGGGTACCAGTCTGCGGTGCCATTTCTGGATATAACGCACAACAGGACATCGGTCCACGTGTTCAATCGAAATTAATCATCGCGCGTGCGCGCATGCAAGGTTTCTTAGTGGGCGATTATGGCAAACGATTCAAGGAGGCGGCTGAGCAACTCGGTCAATGGGTTAGTGAAGGAAAGTTACAATACGAAGAAACGATCTTTGAAGGATTCGATCGTGTACCAGATGCTTTCCTTGGCTTGTTCGATGGGTCGAACACGGGGAAACTATTAGTAAAAGTGAAGTAAATATGCCAAAAGAGGTTGCGGAATCATTTCCGCAACCTCTTTTTCAATGGCGTAAGATTCATGAATCTTTTCGATCGCGCTCGAGCTCTTCAGGATCAGGATCCGGATGTTGTGTTTCCGCAGGCTTGATTCCGGGATCGGATGTCTCAGCTGGATCAGGATTCGGGTGAAGACCAACGTCTGCCTTTTCATCTGGTAAATCATGATTTTTTTCGTTTAACATGTCCAGTCATCTCCTTTTATCAATACGTAGTAATGTTTCCCCGTTTTTTAAATCCAAAACAATCAGGGGGCATAGGATTCGTTTTTGAAAACATGTGAATGACTTCCACGGACAAGAAAGTGAAAGCGGTCGATTTCCTAGGAAATACAGGTTGACTGAACTGGAATGTAAGGAAAATCCAAAAAAGCTTCATGAAGTCTTTACAAAAACCTTGCAAGTCCTTCAAGTAGCCTTTGAACTGCTTCCGTAGACTAAGAAAGAGTTGAAAAGAGGAAGGGTGTTTACGTGTGAGTGATCAAAAATGGAAACGACAAATCATGCAACAACTGAACTGGGTCCGCGAAGAGAAAAAACGGCTGACGAGCGCGACGACCGCAAGTAAAGATGCACTCGAAAAACTCCGTCAGTTAGACGTCTTGCGACTGCCGACGGTTCGAACTTCTAATAACACGACGACACGTTACCGACAAAATAGCCAAGCGTCACTACTAGATCAATTGGATGTCTCACATATACCGATCCGGACGACGACGCGTTATTATGAAAAACGATCAATCGAAATAGCCATCGTCTGTTCGGAATTCATGTATGCCTACTATGAAGATGCGGCTCATCTTCATTACGTTAATTCCTGTCTCT
>NZ_WBYY01000304.1:0-1371 GCF_048985645.1 Exiguobacterium sp. A1_3_1
GTGGGCTCGGAGATGTGTATAAGAGACAGGAACCATACCGGTGCCCATAAAATCAACAATACGATCGGTCAAGCGTTACTGGCTGAACGGATGGGGAAACGAAAAATCGTTGCTGAGACAGGGGCAGGACAACACGGTGTCGCGACAGCGACGGTCTGTGCCTTACTCGATCTCGAATGTGTCATCTTCATGGGAGAAGAGGACGTCCGTCGTCAAGAATTGAACGTCTTCCGGATGGAGTTACTTGGAGCAACCGTCATCCCAGTCACACAAGGCAGTCGGACACTCAAAGATGCCGTCAATGAAGCACTCCGCTACTGGGTCAAACATGTCGAAGATACGCATTACTTGATGGGTTCTGTTCTCGGACCACACCCATTCCCACAACTCGTCCGTGATTTCCAAGCAGTCATCGGAAAAGAGACACGACGCCAAATCATCGAAAAAGAGGGTCGTCTGCCAGAGGCGATCGTCGCTTGTGTCGGCGGTGGTAGTAACGCAATCGGGATGTTCCATCCGTTCATCGATGATACAGATGTAAAATTGTATGGCATTGAAGCGGCGGGAAGCGGAATCGACACAGAGAAACACGCAGCGACGATGACAAAAGGAGAGGTCGGTGTCTTGCATGGCTCGATGATGTATCTCTTACAGGATGCACACGGTCAAGTACAAGAAGCGCACTCGATCTCAGCTGGACTCGATTACCCGGGTGTCGGTCCGGAGCATAGCTTGCTAAAAGATATCGGTCGCGTCCAATATGAAGCGGTGACCGATGAACAAGCACTCGAAGCACTCCAGTTGTTGAGCCGCAAGGAGGGAATCATCCCGGCACTTGAGTCGGCACACGCGATTGCCTACGCGACTCAACTCGCGGCAGAGATGGACAAGGAAGAGATTCTCGTCATCTGCTTATCAGGACGGGGCGATAAAGACGTCGTCACTGTCAGAAACGCACTAAAGGGGGAAGCGTGATGCGATTAGAAACAGCCATTCGTACCGTTACGAGCCAAGGGGAGAAAGCCTTCATTCCGTACGTCATGGGGGGAGACGGAGGGATTGATCAACTCCCGGAAATCCTGTCGTTTCTCGCTGAATCCGGAGCGACAGCGATTGAAGTCGGTGTTCCGTTTTCGGATCCTGTCGCTGACGGTCCAGTCATTCAAGAAGCGGGACTTCGGGCACTAGAAGCGAACGTTGGACTGAAGGATGTCCTCGAGGCAGTTCGCGTTGCTCGTCAGACCGTCGATGTTCCTGTCGTCTTGATGACGTACTTAAATCCGATTTTCCGCTACGGATTAACGGCGTTTCTAGCGACATGTCGCAAAGTCGGGGTCGATGGACTGATCATTCCTGATTTGCCGCTTGAGC
>NZ_WBYY01000305.1:0-1347 GCF_048985645.1 Exiguobacterium sp. A1_3_1
GCCACTCCTACAGGAAAAGCGCGATTTTGCGCTGTCAGAGACAAACAAGACCCGTTTTTCTGCTTGAATGAAGCGGAAAAACTGGCTTGTGTCTCGCCTGAGGAAAGGGCGTGAAAGGACGCGTCATTTTTTAAGTCAGCCCTTTTTGTGTGCACTCAAGAGAGCGTTGATTTTTTGCGAAGTACAAGCGTTACGAAGAACAACAAGTCTTTAAGTTTCTCAAAACCACGAGGATGCGTCGAGATGCGATACAGCCACTCTAGCTTCAGTCGACGAAATAATTTAGGCGCACGTTTACTGTGTCCTGACCAAACGTCGAACGCACCACCGACACCGATGAAGATGCCATGATCGACGTGATCATAGACGGAAGCGATCCATTCTTCTTGTTTCGGTGCACCGAGTGCGACGAGAACAAGATCAGCGTCTGCTTCTGTAATGGCTTGCGTTGCTTCTTCTGTCTTTCCAAAACCATGAAACGTTCCTACGAAGTGGATATTCGGAAACCGAATCGATAACTGACGAATCAACGATTTCATGACTTCCGGACGTCCACCGAGTAAAAAGACACGCTTCTCGAGTGCGTCTGCCGTCCGCAATAGTTCACGTGCGGTCTCGATTCCTGGCAATGTCGCAGTGAGCGGTGCGCCCATCCGTTTACTGGCAGCCGTCACACCGATTCCGTCTGGTGTAATGAACGTCGCCCGTCGTAAGATGGCATCGTAAGAAGGTTCGCGCAATGCACGCAACACGAGCTCTGGGTTCGCCGTGACAAGAAAGGCTTTTCCACGTTCGTGTAAGATTGTTTTAATATGGGTATACCATTGCGAAGGTGTCGCATCGACGAATGGTAGTCCGAATACTTGTTTTGTCTGAATCATAGTTTTCCACCTCATCATCCATCATAGCAGAATCAAGACGGACGAACAGCGACTTGAGACTGAAAAAGGAGCGGATTCACGTGCATCCATCTTGGCAAACCGTGTTAAAAGAAGAAAAGGAAAAACCCTATTTTCAAGAATTGTGGGCTTTTTTGAAGGAAGCCTATCAAACGACGACCGTCTATCCTCCGAAAGAGCGGATTTTTCATGCGTTCGATGCGGTCGCTCCAGAAGATGTCCGGTGCGTCATCTTAGGGCAAGATCCCTACCATGGTCCACGTCAGGCGAATGGACTCAGCTTTTCCGTGCATGACGGAGTGCCGATTCCTCCATCCCTTCGAAACATGTATAAGGAACTCGTCTCGGATATCGGTTGTCCGACTCCGACATCCGGTAATCTCGAAGCATGGTCACGACAAGGAGTCTTCGTACTCCTGTCTCTTATACACATCTCCGAGCCCACGAG
>NZ_WBYY01000306.1:0-1281 GCF_048985645.1 Exiguobacterium sp. A1_3_1
GTGGACATCTGATCGCAACGGATCGCCTGAACTTCGATTCGACGGATCATGTATCTCATTTATTGAAAACGCTATCAACATTACTCGACGATCATCCAGATGTTCAAACGCTTGCAATTGGTGTCGCTGGTGCCGTTGATACAACCGGCACGATCCTATTCGCCCCAGATTATCCGACGCTAGACGGTCGCCCCTTGCAACAAGAACTGACGGAACGGTTCGGGCGACCCGTCGTCATCGAAAATGATATGAACGCTGCGGTCCGTGCCCAAGCTTCTGATAACGAGACGACTGTCTATGTGTATCTCGGAACGAACGGACCGGGAGCCGGCGTCGCCGTTTCCGGTCATGTCATCCGCGGAGCGCATCACTTCGCTGGAGAGATCTCGTTCATCCCGTTTGACGACAAGCGAAATGTCGGACAAGTCCTCGCGACGACTACACCACACTCTGACGACTGGTATGAAGCGTTAAGTCGAATCATCCTCTCGTTTAGCGTCACCTTGAATCCGGATGCCATCTTATTTACGTCGTCCGATGTCTCAGATGACGGATTAGCTCGGCTGACGGAACGATGCGCCAAGCGCTTTCCGCTCGACAAATTACCTCAGTTGCGGCAAGGCGACTGGGAAACCGATTATTTAGATGGTTTGATGCAACTGAGCATCCAGTCATTCATTGAACAAATTCCGTTAGGAGGTCTCGCCCGATGACCCGTCTACTATTACCTTTGATTTATCTCGCTTTTATCAGTCTCGGTCTGCCGGATGCGTTACTCGGTACGGCGTGGCCCGTGATGCGGCTCGATCTCGACGCACCGCTCGACATGGCAGGTTGGCTCTTTATGACGATTGCTGCCGGAACGATCGTTTCGAGTCTGTTTAGCGGTCGTCTGATCGAACGTTATTCAACGGGTCGGATCACGGCAGTTTCTGCCGGTTTGACGGCACTGGCATTGATTGGTTTTTACGTTGCTCCGTCCTTGATTTGGCTCTTCGTCCTTGCGATCCCGCTTGGACTCGGTGCTGGAGTCGTCGACGCGGCGTTAAACCACTTCGTTGCCACCCATTATCAAGCGCATCATATGAACTGGCTCCATTGCTTTTGGGGCATCGGTGCGACGGCTGGTCCGCTCATCATGGCTGGTGTATTGCTCGATTCCGGCTGGCGTTTAGGTTACCTCGTCGTCGGTGCATTGCAACTTGTCTTGATGATTATCTTGATCGTCAGTTTACCGCTCTGGAAACGGGCTCCGAAACAGGTGTCTGAACAGGTTCAGAC
>NZ_WBYY01000307.1:0-1258 GCF_048985645.1 Exiguobacterium sp. A1_3_1
GTGTATAAGAGACAGGCATTATGTATCTCTGGCATGACGGAACCATTAAACGAGAAGAAGAAGTACGCATCTCCCCGCTCGATCACGGATTCGTCTACGGGATGGGTGTATTCGAGACGTTTCGGACCTATAACGGACATCCGTTTTTGTTCGATGATCATATTGAACGCTTACGGATGAGTTGTGTCGCACTCGGAATCCAGCTAGCATATGATCGGGAAGCCTTACGGCAAGCGATCCAAGATTTATATGCGGCATATGGGGCGAACGATTTATACATTCGGTTGAACGTCTCTGCCGGTCCACGTGAGATCGGTTTATCAATCGATCCTTACGACACGCCGACCGTGTTGATCTATGCGAAACCAATCGCTCCGCGAAAACGGGCGGAACGTGCACTCGAGACGATTCGTTTACCGCGCAGTACACCGGAGACGACTTACCGCTTGAAGTCACATCATTACATGAACAATCTAGTGGCGAAACGCCAATTGTTCAATCCGGAAGCAGAAGGGTTGTTTTTGACGAAGGAAGGTCATGTCTGTGAGGGCATTACGTCAAACATCTTTTGGCGTTACGGAAGTACATGGTATACGTCACCGCTTGAAACCGGTGCACTGAACGGGATTACCCGTCAGTTCCTCATGCAATATGTACCGGTCGAAGAACGCTTGGCTTATTTACCGCAGCTCGAAGAAGCAGATGAGATCATCTATACGAATTCCGTTCAGGAAGCGGTCGCTATTTCGTCACTTGACGGACGCCCTTTCCCTGGAATCAACGGAACAGGATATGCACAAATCATGACGCTGTTCGATCAATCCGTCGAACAGGTGACGACAAGGAGAGAACAACGATGACTTACATCATGGGTATCTTGAACGTGACACCGGACTCCTTTTCGGACGGTGGACAATATGTCGATGTCGAGCAAGCGATGCGGCAAGCGCGTCAGCTCGTCGCGGATGGAGCAGATGCAATCGATGTCGGTGGAGAATCGACACGACCGGGTGCAGCATTCGTATCAGTCGAAGAAGAACTCACCCGTGTTTTACCGATCATCAAGCGCATCAAACGAGAGCTGAACGTCCTCGTATCGATCGATACGTACAAACCGGTCGTCGCAGAGGCTGCTATTGAAGCAGGAGCAGATATCATCAACGATGTTTGGGGCTCGAAGTGGGGCGATCGTTCGATGGTCAACGTTGCTGCGCAGTATAAAGTACCCATCATTTTGATGCATAACCGGGAGACGGCG
>NZ_WBYY01000308.1:0-1212 GCF_048985645.1 Exiguobacterium sp. A1_3_1
TTAGTCTCGTGGGCTCGGAGATGTGTATAAGAGACAGGTGTCAATCAGCGGTACTTGATCGAGGGAAATTCTATGGCTGCAGCGGCTATCAGAAGAATAACTGTGGCTTTACGTTACCGAAAACGATCCTTGGTGCCAAATTGACACAAACGGAAGTCAAAAAAGTACTCGCAGGTCAAAAGACAAAGCCACTTGAGATGAAAAAAAATGCGCGTCAGTTCAAGGCGATGCTCTATCTCGAACGCGATCAATTAAAATTCGAATTCACGAAAGGGGAAGACTGATGCAATACGAACTGATTCAAAATCAAACGTTTCGTCCTGTCTTTGAACGACTATTACAGGAAGGTCGCCGCTTGACGGTCTGGTTTCCGGATCATATCGAGGTGCAGTCGGCCGAGGGACTGGTCGAAGAAGCAGAAGAACTGTTTGGTGTGACAGCGGAAGTGATCGATGATCCACAATCATTCGGCAAGCATATCCTGCTTCCGTATCTGACGGAAGTCGAGCACCGGGAAGATGGATTCATCCGCTATGAAGCTGAGCTGACAGAAGAATTACGCCAACTCGTACGCGAGTTGACGTTACCGATGTTGACGGAAGGCGACTTCGAAGTGCTGTATTCGTATCAAATCGAGACGGAAACGGAACGCTTCTTTGTCGAAGACTGGTTCCAAGCTGATTTGCAAAAAATACCTAACTAAGTGAAACTTCCTTGAAGAGGATGACGTAGGATAAGTGATCGTCATCATTCTATTCATTTGGAGGGTTCACTATGTTCACAGTAGCATTCATGGAAAGCGAATTGGGAGGCGACGGCTTTTTCTCGGGAATGCCGATTTTCATGGTCGGATTTTTTGTTCTCATCATCGGTTTCATTCTGTTTGGAGTCATCTCTGCAGCCTCAAAGGGAATCTCAACGAATTCATTGACGCAACAACTGCGCGAGCATGCGGCGCGTCTCGTCAGTCCGGATGAATCGGATGCACTGAATTACGTCGCTTATTTAGAAACGTTGACTAGTTTTCCGTTTGAAAAGACGAATCTCGAACCTTTCCGGATTGCGACCGGCATCTTAAGGCTCGTCCAAGGAACAGATCAAATTTCCGAAACGACGAAAAAACAAGTCGCCGCTCAGTACTTACGGCTCGGCATTTTGGATGCGGATCATTTAGCGGACGAACAGCCGGTCCGGAGTCATAGTCATAGCCAT
>NZ_WBYY01000309.1:0-1195 GCF_048985645.1 Exiguobacterium sp. A1_3_1
CAGTCGGACCGTTTCATGAACGGTCAGCGATTTGGCGCGGAAGCGACTGGCGATGTCAAAAAAATCGATGCGATCGCACCGTTGCTTGAGAAAAAAGGCTATAAAGTCCGTCGACAAGACGGGGCACTCTTAGCGGAAAAGCAACGTTTCGGACGATGGGGTCCATACATCAATCATATCGGACTCGTCTTATTCTTCGGTGGTGCGATGCTTCGAGTCGTACCAGGGATGCACGAAGATGAATTACTTTGGCTCCGCGAAGGAGAGACGTTGCCGATCGAGGCGACGGACAATCAGTACTACTTGAAAAATGAAGCGTTCAACATCGAGTTCTATGATCCTGAGAAGGTCGATGAGAAGTTCAAGAAATCACTTGAAGCAGCAGGCGGAAACGTACCGAAGAACTATGATACGAAGATGACGCTGTACAAGAAAGTCGGCGAAACATCCGATTTCAAACCGAAGCTTGAAGAAATCAAGTCAGGTGAGACGGCAGTCAACCGCCCATTCGAATTCGATGATTATCAAGTCTTCCAGGAACAATACGCGGCAGATCCGGAATTCAAGACGATGTCGTTTAATATCGTCAACCAGAAGACGGACAAAGTCGTCGATACGATCAAAGTCGACTTGCGTGATCCGAAAGAAACATATGCTTTAAAAGATGGATATGAAGTCGAACTGAAGGACTTCCTTCCGGACTTCGTCGTTAAAGATGGTCAGCCAACGACGAACTCGGGACGTCCAGTCAATCCAGCCTTCGTCTTTAGTATCAAGTCACCGGAACATCCGAAAGGTGAACGGAGTTTGATTGGGATCAAATTGAACGTCGGTGGAGATGAGAACCAGTACAAAATGGCATTCGCGGGTACGGAACTCTCGAACATCTCGGGTGTCCGGATTAAAAAAGATATGACGCTACCGTTCCTGTTTGCAGGTGGTATCATCTTCATGGCAGGTCTATTGATCGGAATGTACTGGCCACACCGTCGTCTCTGGCTCAAAGAGAAGAACGGTCGGATCCAGATTGCTGGATTTACGAACAAAAATGCATTGGGGCTTCAAAAAGAAGCTAATCTCGCGTTGACGGAAGTCGGTCTACCAGAACTTGAGGATCGACAAAAGTTGCGGGAAGAGGGGGAAGCTAAATGAATTTGCTTCAGTTGAGCAGTAACCTGCTCCTTACATCATTCAT
>NZ_WBYY01000310.1:0-1179 GCF_048985645.1 Exiguobacterium sp. A1_3_1
CAAAAATTTAATACCTTTCAAGTAAAACACCCCTATTCATTTTTTCCAACAAGTGTATTTTACCAAATGGTTAATTTTGTTATATACAATGTTTTGATATTCTAGGAAACTAGTTATTTAAATTCATTTTGATTGTTTACCGTTGGAAGACTAAAAGAAAATGTGAAGACAAATTACATTAAAAAAAATTACAATCTTAAATACAGCTTCTCATTCTACAAACATTACTGTAGCTGTACCAATTACAGTAAATTTGATCTCAATAAAATGATGGGTCGTTATGAATTTTTCTTCCTAGATTATTCGAAAAAAGACACCATAAATCTGGTGTCTTTTACAAAATATTTTATTTTAATTATTTGGAATAAACGTTTCAATTACGCTATATCCTAGAATTTGCGTATTTTCAACCTTTTTTGCAGGAGAATCGCTACTTAATAAGTGAGTATGAAACACTAATTGGTATTTTCCTAAATCATAAGATATTAAATAATCATTCATTCCTTCAAATCTTTCTTTGGAATCTGCATTTCCCAACACTTTCTTTACATCATTGTATATAATTTTTTGCTTTTTAGAAAACATTTGTTCTTGAGATTCAACATAACTATTTTTAGTCATTTTTTTGTAAGTTAACATTCCTCTGAAACTATGATCTTGTATGACTAATCGGGAATAATTAACACTATTTTTAAAATGTAATTCTAAAGATCGGTTATTTTCTGTGAAATATGGTTTTCCTAAATAGTCGATAGCAGTAAATGCTTTGTCTCCCACAACTAAAGGTAGTGTTGTCTCCAACTGCCCCTGTTTAGCAAAAAATTTAATTCGTGAAAATTGGTTTTTTGGCGCTTTTTTGATGTACTTGCTGTATACATAAGCTTTTTTCTTTTTAAAATCGATTTCAGACCAGCCGTTTTTTGCTTGTGAATAAACTTTTACTTTAGAACCTATTTTGAGAGATCCAACCTTTTTACTTTTCGTACTATCTTTCTCCCTTACGTTCAACTGGTCGGCAACGACATACAATGTCTCAGTTTTTGAAGCAGCACTAGCCATTTTTACGTTATAAGAGAGCACAGTTCCTATTAACATGACTGCAATTAAAAATTTAATACTTTTCAAGTAAAACACCCCTATTCATTTTTTCCAACAAGTGTATTTTACCAAATGGTTAAT
>NZ_WBYY01000311.1:0-1150 GCF_048985645.1 Exiguobacterium sp. A1_3_1
TGGGCTCGGAGATGTGTATAAGAGACAGCTCTTGACGAACCGGATACCAGTCTTGACGTTTTCGAACGACAAGGAACGACGGATGCCAGAAATCTCAATCGATTCAAATGGAATTCCCGCACGACGAACGATATCCGCCTCGAGACCATTTTCTGTTCCGATATAGAGGACCTCACACGGCATGCGTTGTTCGAGCTCCCGGATCATAGCGAGTGCCGGATAGATGTGACCGCCTGTACCGCCTCCAGAGACGACGATTTTCATACTGTTGTTCCTCCTACTTCATGTACGGCACGAACGAAATGATCGCCGCGCTCTTCATATGTCTTGTATTGATCCCAACTTGCAGATGCTGGTGACAGAAGAATGATGTCGCCGGGTCGTGACACTTCAAACGCTACTTTCACGGCTTCATCCATCGCCTCAACGACGGTTGACGCATAGCCATTTTCTGACGCAAGCGTTCCGAATCGATGACCCGTCTCACCAAGTCCGATTACATGTTTGACATGCTTCATTGCATCGAGTAACGGTGTCAAATCCGCTCCACGCTCGAGTCCGCCACATAACCAGATGATGGGTGCCGTAAATCCAGACAACGCCGCTTCTGTTGCCACATTATTCGTCGCTTTTGAGTCGTTGTAAACTTTTCGACCAGCAATTTCACCGACGAACTGTGTCCGGTGCTCTACACCACCAAACGTCCGTAGAACATGTTGAACGTCAGATAATGCTAAGTTAAACGGTTCGACGAGTGTTAAGGCTGCGAGAACGTTCTCGACATTATGCCCACCACCGAGAGCTAGTTCACTAACAGGTAAGATACTCGTCCCATTGATTGTCAACGTATCGTTCATGATTTCTGCATACGCCGATTGACGACGAGAGAACAAGAGTGGCGTTACTTCAGCTGTCTTTCCGAGTGCATTGACGGACGCATCATCGGCATTCAAGACAAGACGATCCGTTTCTTTCATGTTCTTAAAGATCCGGGCTTTCGCTTCGCCATACGATTCAAAATCACCATGATAATCCAGATGTGCTGGTGATAAATTCAAAAATGCTGCCGTATATGGTCGGAACTGCTCGATCCCCATCAATTGAAAACTTGATAATTCAATGACGATGATATCTGTCTCTTATACACATC
>NZ_WBYY01000312.1:0-1088 GCF_048985645.1 Exiguobacterium sp. A1_3_1
GACGATGATCCCATCCGCGTATCAGTATACCTACACGGTCCGTGGGAACACCGTCGTCGACCGGTTCCAGAACGGCAACCCGGACGAGACGAATGCCGCACTCGGTCTGACAAAGAAGAAGGAGAAAAAAACAGAACTGTCAGCGAAGTCCTCTGCCGATACCACAGCGACCGAGGATGTCTCGCGCGTCGATACCGACGGCAATGGTCAGGTGACGATCCAGGAGGCGAAGGATGCCGGCTTCGCGATGCCAATCACGGAGAAGCACTGGCTATACCAATATATGCGGGACAACGACCATGACGGCATGGTGGGAGAATGAATCTCCTCATTTAATCGAATAGCCGAAACATACTGGAGCAGTGACGAGATCCTCGTCGCTGCCTTTTTTCGTCCCAGAAACGGAGGCATTGATGAGACGTCGAAATATCGGATTGAAAACAAGAGAAACGAGGAACATAATAAGAACAAATGTTCTTATTATGAAAAGGAGTGATTTTAATGAGTTATGAAGACCGAGGCAATAAGAAATGGATCCCGTTCCTCATGCCCGAACACAAAGGATTGCTGAAACGTTATTACCAAGAGGTACATCATCTCAAGTTCGAGGATACGGAGGGTCCGATTGATGGGACGATCGAGAACGCCTTGAACGATGCCATCTTCAGCGGAGACATTGTCACGGTGACAGCAATGAATGGTCCGTTGACGCATCGTTTCGATGCCTTCGTTGAGAAGCTCGACTATGTACAGGAGGAGGTCCACCTCGTCAAACGAAATCTCGATATCGAAATCGTTCCGTTCAAGCAAATATTAAGTGTCACTCTAACGGAGTGAAGAAAAAATTATGGTCATTGATTACTTAAACATGGTCAAAATAAGGACGAATGACTATGTTCATTCCAATTTGAACATGATCTAATTCAATTTTGACATCTAATCATACTCATCCGTGATTTTCAGCAGCCCAGCTCTATCTCGCAGAGAATATTCATTCTGAATTATCCTCGATTCTATATACTAAAAGCTCAATATGTATTACAATGTATTACAAAGGAGCTGATAATCATGAGTACCATTTCCGTACG
>NZ_WBYY01000313.1:0-1080 GCF_048985645.1 Exiguobacterium sp. A1_3_1
TTAGTCTCGTGGGCTCGGAGATGTGTATAAGAGACAGGTCCGATTTTCATCGTGGCAATTCGAGCGTCTTGTTCTCTTTTGATTCTTTATAGAGAACGATGACTTTTCCGATGACTTGAACGAGTTCAGCATTCGTTCCTGCGACGAGTTCTTGTGCGACATCCTTTGGTGCGTCCGCACAATTTTGCAATACTTGTACTTTCAAGAGTTCCCGTTTTTCGAGCGCATCCATCAAATCAGCGCACATCGCTTCGCCGACTCCATTTTTACCGACTTGGAAAATCGGGTTTAAGTCATGAGCTGTCGCGCGTAAAAAACGTTTTTGTTTACCTGTTAACATGATTAAAATTCCTCCAATTGCTTTCGTATCACCTGCTCGCCAAGTGCAAGGTCAGGTGCTTGTCCGGTGAAGCGTTCAAATGCTTCAGCCGCTTGTAAGACGAACATCGGGACGCCGTCAAGTGTGTCGAGACCTTTTTCGGTCGCTTCACGCAATAGACGGGTCGGCGTCGGTCGATAAATAATATCACAAATCAAGGCGTGCGTCTCCGTCAATTCGATCGGACGTGCCTCGATATGTGGCGCCATCCCGACAGAAGTCGTATTGATGATGACGTCGTAACTCGTTAAATGAAATGTTTCTTGCCATGGTAGAACGGTTGCTCCGAATTCATCGGCAACTGCCTTAGAGCGTTCTTCTGTACGATTCGTGATCGTCACATCTCCGGGCAACGCAGCAATGATGCCTCGCGCCGCACCGCCCGCACCAAGAACGAGCGTCTTTTGAAATGACGGACGACGTTCTATCAATGCGCGGACGAATCCGATTCCATCTGTATTCGCACCAATCAACTGCCCATCCTGCCGATATACCGTATTCACGGCGCCTGCTTTTTGAGCTGCCGGCTCTAGCCGATCCAGATACGGAATGATTGCTGTTTTATGTGGAATCGTCACATTGATTCCGTCTAGCTGATGTGTGCGTAATTTTTTAATGATTTGCGGCAATTGCTGCTCCGTTACATCGATGAGGTCATAACAGCCGAAAAGCCCAGCCGCTTCCAGCCAAGCTGTATGCAG
>NZ_WBYY01000314.1:0-1071 GCF_048985645.1 Exiguobacterium sp. A1_3_1
TCTCGTGGGCTCGGAGATGTGTATAAGAGACAGGGCTGTAGGAAGCCCCTTGTTTCTCGAGTTCACGGATGATCGTCGCGGCACGCGATAATAGTTTCTCGAAGTCCGAGCGGAGAGCGAGTCCGTCTGCGGACAAGCCATCGACGATGACGGCATAATCATGGTTACGTTTCCGGTCATATTGATACGAGTACAGTTCATTCGTCTTCGCATAAGCGGACCAGTAGATCGACTTCGCATCTCCGGAGTAGGGAACGACGGAGTGGAAACTCGAGCGATCGGTGAACGGACTCGAGCGATCAATCGTCTCACCGGGAATCATCCGTTCATTCCACTCGACCGACGCTGGTGCAAAGTCAGGGAAGACGTGACCCAGCTCTTGGATATTAAGCGTCACATAGATTGTGATCAAATGAAACGGATCCGAGATCATGACGTCAAACGACTGAATTCGAATCGTTCCCCGGTGAGCGGCAATGACATCGATTGAAAACGGCACAATCGTCTGTTTGCTGACATATAAGTGTTGACGCCAAAATTGACTACTCGCATCAGGAAGCTTGATCTGATCCCCGAGCAAGCCAGAAATCGTGATGCGACCGAGTGGTAACTTCGTTGGGTTCGATAACTCGAACGGTATCTGGATCGTTTCCTCTCGAAAAGCGCGAACGGTCTCAAGGAGGCGGACGCGAATCCGCTTCGCAACGTATTCGAGATAATACGGCATCACCCAGCCATATAATGTATAGGCGAGTAATAAAGCCGCAATCCAGACAGGACCATAGAGACCGACGATGACGCCGCTTGCACCTGTCATCGTAAGAATGATGAGGTTAAAGCCTTTTGGTATGATCAATTGCATGATTACACCTCAGTTGGAACAGTGAGTGAATCGAGGACTTGCTCGACGAGACGTTCGTTCGATAGCTTCAGCGTCGCTTCGAGCGTCAAGACGAGACGGTGGGCAAGCAATGGCGTCGCCAAGTGCTTGACGTCCTCTGGTGTGACGTACGTCCGCTCCTGCATCCAGGCCCGTGCTTTCGCGGCTTTTAAGAGTGCGAGCGTCGCTCG
>NZ_WBYY01000315.1:0-1041 GCF_048985645.1 Exiguobacterium sp. A1_3_1
CGCGAACAAGGTGTCGAATTTGCAATCGCGACAGGACGTAACTACTTAAATGCAAAAGAATTAACAGATGCAGCAGGAATCCACTGTCCGATCATTGCTTCAAACGGGGCACGTGTGATGACCGTAGATGGAGAAGAGTTAAGTGCGACGACGTTGACGACGGAACAAGCACAGCAAATTTACGGTATCATCAGTCAATATGAAGTTTTCTTCGAGATGTTCTGTGATCGAGGACTCGTGACAGCACAAGGAGCGACGATCGACGCAGCCTATGATTCTCTAAAAGAGTTGAGTGAAGAAAGTGATCGGGCAAAACAAGTGCTTGATTTCTTCCACGATCGTTATTATGTCCACGAAGACGTCAAGATGATTGATGGATTCCGGTCGTATATCCGTAACCAAGCGGGACAAGTATTTAAATTCATCTCATTCTCGTTTGATCAAGAATTAATGAAAAAAATCTGGCAGGAAATCGAGCAGAAGGTCGACGGTGTCTATGTCACGTCGTCAGGACACGATAACATCGAAGTCATGGCAGTCGGTGCCGATAAAGGAACGGCAGTTAAAATCCTCGCAGACCACCTCGGTGTGCCAATCGAACAGGTTGCTGTCATCGGTGATAACCTGAATGATCTTCCAATGTTCAAAGTTGCCGGCAAGGCGATCGCGATGGGGAATGGTCATGATGAGGCAAAAGCGATTGCCCATCACGTGACGAAATCAAATGACGAGCACGGCGTCGGATATGCGATTCAGCAGTTGGCGTCCCGCGCTTGGTAAGGGGGACGTTTCATGTTTAAGGCATTCAAGGAGTTTGCCTTTCGAGGGAATGTGATCGATTTAGCGGTCGGGGTTATTCTGGGTGCTGCGTTTAGTGGGATCATCAAATCCCTCGTCGACAGCGTCTTTATGCCACTGATCGGTATCATCATCGGGGGCATTGATGTCAAAGGATTATCGGTCATGGTCGGAAATGCAGAGTTGCAGTACGGTCAATTTCTTCAAGCGAGTATCGAGTTCTTGCTGTCTCTTATACACATC
>NZ_WBYY01000316.1:0-1015 GCF_048985645.1 Exiguobacterium sp. A1_3_1
TCGTGGGCTCGGAGATGTGTATAAGAGACAGGTATAGACCATACAGCGGAATCAACAGGCTGCAGGCGATCAGGTTGACGACGACACTACCGAAGATCGAGATCGTCTGGATCCGAAATTGCTGGAAGCCGGTCAAGAGTGCCTGAATGACGGTCGAGTTGTAGAAAAAGAGTGAGGCGACCATCATCAAGACGAAAATCAGATGGTATTGAACGAACGACGCGTTATAGAAAATCGTCAAGCCCCACTTGCCGAAGAAGATCGCTCCGACAATCAACAGGATGCCGACGACGTTCGTCATCAGTAACATCGAGCGGGTCAGCTTGCGCAGTTCCGGTAAACTTTGACGTTCACCCGTCTCAGACGAGAAGTTCGGTAGTAAGACGGCGATCAAGGAGTGGATGAACAGACTGCCAAGTACGAGTAGATAGGCGATGCTAGCGTAGTAACCGAGCTCTTCCGTTCCGATTGCGTGACCGACGAACAATCGTGGAATGTTTGCGTTCAAGGCGATCAGAAGAGCGACGAAGCCGAGTGGCATCGCTTTAAGGAACAGCTCCTTGCCTGACCGGTACCGTAAGTCAAGCGCTTGATTGTCAAAGCCGCGACCAATGCGGCGAATTGTCGGTAAATCGTATGCGAGTAGCATGATCAAGTTTCCAGCGATCAAGGCGAGTACGAATCCGTGGATTGAATGGGTCGTAAAGAGGACGAGTGCTGCGCCCGAGACGTTCAAGAGACTCCGGAAGATTTTCGAGACGGCGACTTCCTTGAAGGCAGTGTGTCCTTGCAAGAAACCGTAAGCGAGATCAGCGAACGATTCCATGTACTTATTCAGGTAGACAAGCAGTGTCAGGAGTAAAATGTCCGCTTCACCGAAGAAATAATAGACCCCAAGGAGGACGAACACACCTGCCGAGAGGAGTGAAAAACGAGTCTTGATGAAGAGCCAGAAGTTCGTCAGTCCAGCCCGTTCTGCCGTCAGGATCGTACTGGCGCTGTCTCTTATACACAT
>NZ_WBYY01000317.1:0-978 GCF_048985645.1 Exiguobacterium sp. A1_3_1
GGGACCTTGGTCCACGTATCGCCCACTTCATCCTACCGATTCATGGAAAAGGATCATCGAACTGGGGGTACTCTTGGATTCCGGTTCTCGGACCAGTTCTCGGTGGAAGTCTTGGCGGATTGTTTTATCGTTCGGTCTTCACAGGGAAAGATACACCGGCTTTTTGGATTGTAGGACTTGTGACAATCGTCATATTAGGCTTATGCTATAGATTCGGTGTTCGTCCGAACAAAACAACGTCAGTGGAGTCAAAGTCAGCTTAACTTATTTAGATACAAAAGGATGGGGAAGAGATGGAGAACTACATTTTGTCATTGGATCAGGGAACGACGAGTACACGTGCGATCCTGTTTAATCGTGCCGGCGAGATCGTCCATTCAGCACAACAGGAATTCACGCAGTATTTTCCGAAACCAGGTTGGGTCGAACACAACGCAAACGAGATTTGGGGAAGTGTCCTTGCTGTCGTGGCGACTTGTCTGACGGAGGCGAACGTAAAGCCGTCGCAGATTGCTGGTATTGGAATCACGAACCAACGTGAAACAGCTGTCGTCTGGGAAAAAGAAACAGGGAAACCGATTCACAATGCAGTCGTGTGGCAATCGAGACAAACGGCTGAAATCTGTGAAGCGCTTCGAGCAGCCGGTCATGCCGAGCTCTTCCGTGAGAAGACAGGTCTATTGATTGACGCTTATTTCTCTGGTACGAAAGTCAAATGGATTTTAGATCATGTCGAAGGAGCACGGGAACGTGCTGAACGTGGTGAACTATTGTTCGGTACGATCGATACGTGGCTCATCTGGAAATTATCCGGCGGAAAAGCACATGTGACCGACTATTCGAATGCAAGTCGTACGTTGATGTATAACATTCATGAATTAAAATGGGATGACGAGTTACTCGACATCTTAGATGTCCCGAAAGCGATGCTTCCAGAAGTACGACCATCTTCTGAAGTGCTGTCTCTTATACACATCT
>NZ_WBYY01000318.1:0-987 GCF_048985645.1 Exiguobacterium sp. A1_3_1
CTCTTGGAGTTGTGAATTGACAGCTTGCGTTTGCTGGTGTTCAAAGGCGAGCAACGTCGTCATTTGTTGCATCGATCGCCCAAGTGTACCAATCTCGTCGTGACGGTTCTGAAAATCGTTCTGCTCCAATCGGTCAGGGTGTTTCGTTTGATCGACGAGGTCAAGTAAGTCCGTTCGAAAAGACCGCACAAGTCTTAAAATCAAGTAACTGAGAAGGCAAAAAGCAATGATCATCACACCAAAAGCGTAGCGTAAAACTTCAACGGTTCTTTGTTGTAGTGATTGTTGTGCTTTTCGCTCTTCATTATGAATCAATCGAAAGTAGTCATTGATAGCGGAGTCAGATTGTTGAACCAGCTTTTGATTATCCGTGAGTACTTGTAAGGTGAGTTCCAGTTCTAAAAATCTTGAAAATTGAACAAGTTGACGCGTAAAGCGTTCGTCTGATGGATCTGAATAACGTTGACTAAATGATTGAACGTGTTGTTGTAAGCGTTCCAACCGCTGATTGACCTGCTTAAGATCGGTTTGATCATTAAAGTCGATTTGTTGGACTTGAAGATTGACTTGTTGTGCTTCATTCCATAGTGTGCGAGCTTGCGTTTTTTGTGATGTAATCTTTTGTGATGAAGTTCGGTGTTGCTCCAGCTCTTTTTGAGCAAAGTAAAATGTTAAGACGCCGATGCTTGCAAAAATCAAGAAATTCGAAAACAATAGGATATAAAATCGATGGAACAGACTTGATGAAAGCCACTTCATGACTAGACCTCTTTCTAAAAAGATATATAAACAAACTATAAAAATACATGTTTAAAGAAATCTTATCATAGACATTAAACATTCTGCATGAATTGCTTTATCGATTAAAATATCATTTTGCCTCTTTCGGAAAAAATCCCTAGATTTTGACACTTCATATCCTTTAATATAAACGATATACATATGTGCAAAAGCACTACAAATGACACTTCAAGCCATACTATCTGT
>NZ_WBYY01000319.1:0-984 GCF_048985645.1 Exiguobacterium sp. A1_3_1
CTCGTGGGCTCGGAGATGTGTATAAGAGACAGTATTTATACATTGTCGCGACATCCTCAATCCCGCGTGCTAAATCCGCAAAGAAGATGTTCGAGATATCGGGCACTATGACACCGACCGTCGTTGTTTTTTTACTTGCCAGTCCACGGGCAACAGCGTTTGGACGATAACCAAGCTGTTCGATTGCGTCTTGGACCTTCTTTCGTGTAGATGGTTTGACATTCGGGTTTCCGTTGACTACACGCGATACGGTCGCCATCGAAACAGCAGCCTCTCGCGCGACATCGTAAATCGTAATATTACTATTCAAAACAAATTCCTCCTTTAGTATGATGCATCTCAAGTGTTTTCATTTCGTTTTCATTTTTAGGCAACACGAAAGGAAGACAGGAAAAGATAGTTTTCTTTTCCCATTCTTCCTTCATTGTAAAACGTTTTCATTCGCTTTAGGTTACCCTTTTTCGGAAATCATTGAACGTTTAGTGCCGGAAAGGTAGTCGTCAAGTTTTCGATGAACGTATCGAATTCTTGGAAATCGAGTTGTTGATTCGCATCAGACAACGCAAGTGCTGGGAACGGATGGACTTCGACCATGACAGCGTCTGCCCCAATCGCGTATGCCGCTTTTGCTGTTGGCAAGAGTAAATCCTTACGCCCTGTCGAGTGCGTGACATCGACCATGACAGGGAGATGCGTCTCTTGCTTCAGAATCGGAACTGCTGAGATATCAAGCGTGTTCCGTGTTGCACGTTCATACGTCCGAATACCACGCTCACATAAGATGACTTGATCGTTACCACTCGCCATGATGTACTCAGCCGCGTACATGAATTCCTCGAGCGTTGCAGAAAGACCTCGTTTTAAAAGAACCGGCTTATTCGTCCGACCGACTTCTTTGAGTAAATCGAAGTTTTGCATGTTGCGTGCGCCGACCTGGATGATGTCGACATATGGTAAAGCAGATTCAACGGCGCTCGGTGTCAT
>NZ_WBYY01000320.1:0-941 GCF_048985645.1 Exiguobacterium sp. A1_3_1
CCCGTTCCTTGCTCGACGAGATTCCAGGAGTTGGACCGAAACGACGCCAGCAGTTGATTCGTCATTTCGGATCGATGCGCAGCTTGCGACGCGCAACGATCGAACAGTTGGCGGAAGCAGGATTACCTGTCAAGTTAGCGGAAACCGTCGCTGAATATTTAAGTCAAGCGAATGAAGAATGAAAAAAGCCGTCCTCTTGAAGAGGGCGGCTTTTTTAGTGATTAGTTGTTGATGTACTTTTCGTAGTATGAACCAAAGTCACGCTGGTTCCACTGATGGTAGTGACCTTGTAGCCACTCGAAGGATTGTTCAGACAACTCCTTGAATGTTTGCGGTACGTTCATATCACCTTGACGAAGTCCGCCGAGAATCGTGACGGAATGATTCAATGAGCTGTTCGCGAACTCGAGCATCTTTTGTCCTTCATACTGTTTTTCAGCGATGGCAAGAAGTGTTTTGTAAAGATCTTTCACATGTTCGAGTTGTTTTTTATCGACGTCGATCGAATAATGTTTGCCACCGATCTCGAATTTGATCTCGACATCAAGATCGACCGTTCCCGCCGTTTCGAACATGACGTGGCGAATCGGATAATGTGCATACGGATAGCGGTAGAGTACACGTTTTGAACTGACGGCACTTTCTCCATCGAGGTGAATCAAAGCCAGATTCGTAAAGCAATACTCGTCAGATTTAGATTTGATCAAGAAGTAGATTTTCTCGCCGTCTTCATGTAAGACATAATCGTCAGCGGCTGCTTTGTCGAAATCATCAGGATGAATGACTTGTCCGATATCACTGAATCCCGTTAAATCTGCTGCTAGTTTTTTGAACATGTGAAGTTCCTCCTCGCGATTTGTGTACGAATGACTTTACGAGCACTTACTGCAAAAAGTTTCATGAATCTACTTCCTGTCTCTTATACACATCTCCGAGCCCAC
>NZ_WBYY01000321.1:0-918 GCF_048985645.1 Exiguobacterium sp. A1_3_1
TTAGTCTCGTGGGCTCGGAGATGTGTATAAGAGACAGGCGTTACGTTGCACAAGAAAGTCGGCGACCGTGTCGAAGTCGGCGATGTCATCGCAACACTTCGTTCAAACAAAGAAACACTCGATCAAGCAATCGAAAAAATGGATCACGCGTACCATATCAGTGAAACGAAACCGGCAGAACGCCCGCTCGTTCACGCTGTTATCCAGTAAGCAATCCAATCAACAATACTTGAGTAGTGGACGTCGTCCGCTACTCTTTTTTGTGATAAAATCAAAAGTGTAAAAAATTGGTATTGAAAAAGAGGGGGAGTATTCATGAAGCTTATGAAACGTTTGACCATCCTGTTATTCAGTCTAATCGGAGTCATCGGATGCGGCATTGTCATACTAGTTTTTTCCTTTTGGCAAAGTACGAAGCCAGACGCAGCAGAAGAAGCGAAAATAAAAAACGAAGCCAAGGTTTATTTAGAAAAGCAAAAGTATTTAAATGAAGCACGAGTGACCGGTAGTGTTTACGATAGTATGGGGAATTTTTCATTTGACTATGCGGCACAAGCTGTTGATAAAAAAACGAATACTGAGTTTTTCGTCTATCAACAAGAGGAGTCGGGGAGGTTCGTTGACTCGTATCATGCGTCACTTTGGGAAGATCGGTTAGAGCGACGGATCCCGTCGCCGACTCTCGAACAACTGAACCATCAATTGAGCGTGACCGTACTTTATGACAACGATAAAATACAGCAGCTAGGTGACGCGCGTTTTGATTCAAAGGCTTATTTACGGAAGGAAGTCGCTCCGACGCTCTTAGTGGACGTTCCACGCAAGCGACACGAACAGGATAAAGCGCAGGTCACAGCATGGGCAAAGTCGTTGCGCGAACAAAAGATCCTTCAACACATGACAGTCAAGGTTGACTAT
>NZ_WBYY01000322.1:0-905 GCF_048985645.1 Exiguobacterium sp. A1_3_1
GGTGAATGGCGTTATCGCATCGGTGATTATCGTCTGATTGCTGACATCCAGGATGAGAAAGTCGTAATCTTGATTCTTGAGATCGGACATCGTCGGGATATTTATAAATAAATTTTTTAGGAGGAACAGAAATGGCAACAGCAAACTTAGGATTCGAAGAAAAACTATGGGAAATGGCAGATAAATTACGCGGCTCGATGGATTCAGGTGAGTACAAGAATGTCGTCCTCGGATTGTTATTTTTAAAATATGTCTCTGATGCATTCGAAGAAAAATACTTAGAACTAAAAGAAGATGAATGGGCAGAGGAAGAAGATCGTGATGAATACGTGGCGGAAAATATTTTCTTTGTCCCGCAAGAAGCACGCTGGTCTTTCATTAAAGATAACGCTAAAAAACCAGAGATTGGTCAGCTTATTGATACTGCAATGATTGCAATTGAAAAAGAGAATTCAACATTAGTTGGAGTCCTACCAAAAACGTACGCTCGACCAGAATTAGATAAAACACGTCTCGGCGAAACAATTGACTTGTTTTCTTTCAAAGTTGGTGATGAAGATAGTCGCGAAAAGGATGTTATCGGACGCGTTTATGAGTACTTTTTAAGTAACTTTGCCAGCGCGGAAGGAAAAAATGGTGGGGAGTTTTATACACCGTCTTCTATCGTTTCTTTATTAGTTGAGATGTTAGAACCTTACCAAGGACGCGTTTATGATCCAGCCTGTGGATCTGGAGGAATGTTCGTTCAATCATCGAAGTTTGTTAAAGAGCATCAAGGACGGATTGATAATCTATCAGTTTACGGTCAAGAATCCAACCCGACGACTTGGAAGCTGTGCAAGATGAACTTGGCGATTCGAGGAATTGATGGTAATATCGGTCCCCATCAAGCTGATACATTTTTG
>NZ_WBYY01000323.1:0-891 GCF_048985645.1 Exiguobacterium sp. A1_3_1
TTGGTATTCTAAGAACACACGTCTTAAATGACATGGTTAATTAAAAGTTTGATGTCTTGTTGATGTCTTCAGTTTTCAAGGTGCGAGTGCCTTATCCAAAGGACAAGACAAATGGAGCCTAGCGGGATCGAACCGCTGACCTCCTGCGTGCAAGGCAGGCGCTCTCCCAGCTGAGCTAAGGCCCCAGGATTGGAATTGAAATTATAATGGAAATGGTGGGCCTAAGTGGACTCGAACCACCGACCTCACGCTTATCAGGCGTGCGCTCTAACCGGCTGAGCTATAGGCCCGTCAAAGCAAACAAAATATGGTGCACCCTGAGAGATTCGAACTCCCGACCCCTTGATTCGTAGTCAAGTACTCTATCCAGCTGAGCTAAGGGTGCATCATATGGTGCGGTCGAGAGGACTTGAACCTCCACGATGTTGCCACCACTAGGCCCTCAACCTAGCGCGTCTACCGATTCCGCCACGACCGCAAATATGAAATTAAAAATGGTGTGTCATGCAGGATTCGAACCTGCGACCCTCTGATTAAAAGTCAGATGCTCTACCAACTGAGCTAATGACACATAAAAACTGGGCTGGAAGGGATCGAACCTTCGCGTGCTGGAATCAAAATCCAGTGCCTTACCACTTGGCTACAGCCCAATAATAAGAGGGCGACTGATGGGAATTGAACCCACGAATGCCGGAATCACAATCCGGTGCGTTAACCACTTCGCCACAATCGCCAAAATAAAAATGGTGCCGGCAACAGGAGTCGAACCCGCGACCTACTGATTACAAGTCAGTTGCTCTACCAGCTGAGCTACACCGGCACAAAAAGTATAATGGTGACCCGTACGGGATTCGAACCCGTGTTACCGCCGTGAAAGGGCGGTGTCTTAAC
>NZ_WBYY01000324.1:0-886 GCF_048985645.1 Exiguobacterium sp. A1_3_1
GTTCAGGATTAATCGTCTGTTGCCACTTCGCGAGCTGTTCACATGCTTCAATGATGACCCAGTTGTTGATTGGTGTGATCAGTGAAGCTTCTTCAGCGAGTGGGATGAATTCATCTGGTGGAATACTCCCGAGTGCCGTGTGATTCCAGCGTAATAACGCTTCGAAGCCTTTAACGGCTTGTGTCTGAATTTCAATGATTGGTTGATAAGCAAGATATAGGGATTGATCTTCGAGTGCCGTGAAGAGGGAACGTTCGAGTTGGATTTTCCGTGTGAACTGTGTGTCCATCTCGTGTGTTAAGTACTGAATCGTTCCGGTACCAATTGATTTTCCTGCATATAGAGCAGTTTCAGAGCGGCGGTATAAATCTTCCAGTGTTTTTGCTTCCGACGGATAGACGGTGATCCCGAATGTACAAGAAACGATGAGTGAATGACCGTTAATGTAATAAGGACGCTGCAGTGCTTGTTGTAACTTTCGAGCATACTGAAAAAGTAGATTGCTCGACGGTGCAGGTAACAAGACACCAAACAGATCACTCGTCGGATGAAAAGCAAGTACATCTGTCGTATGTTGCAAAAGACGCGTTGCCATTGCTTGAAGAAGTTGATCGCCGACATGTGTTCCAAACGAATCGTTGATGACTTTGAAACGATCGATATCGAACAAAATGAGTGCAACGGGATCATGTGATCCAGCAGAGCGGAATAAGGATTCTCCTTCGCGTAAAAATCCACGTTTATTCAATAAATGCGTCATCTCATGATGATGCACTAAAAAATCAAGTTCTTCTTCAAGCGCAGTTGTTTCCGTGATGTCGTTGCCGATGAACAGGTGCTGAAAACGAACGCCGTTCGCATCATAAATTGGAATCAATGTCGCTTG
>NZ_WBYY01000325.1:0-828 GCF_048985645.1 Exiguobacterium sp. A1_3_1
GGCTTGTGTCTCGCCTGAGGAAAGGGCGTGAAAAGGTGTGTCATTTTTTGAGTCAGTTCATTTGTCTACAATCTGAAAGGATTTCTCTTCGAGGAAATCCTTTTTTTGTTGCATACGAAAAAATATAGTACGCTTACATAGGAAAAGGGGGAGAAAAAGTTGATTCGTTGTATACTGATCGATGCGAATGACACAATCATTTTGACCGATGATGTAAGTCGGATACAGGAGTCAGGCATCACACGTTATTTCGTTGATTTCGATCAACCGACAGACGCAGAGAAGCAAAAATTGATTGAGGTCTTTGATTTTCATCCACTGGCGATTGAAGATTGTTTTCATTACTTGCAACGCCCAAAGCTTGAATATTATACAGAACATAGCTTTTTTGTCCTTCATGCGCTCGATGAAGGAACGTTGACGAGTCGTGAAATCAATTTGTTCGCAAGTGATCGGCATCTCGTTAGCTACCATGAGCAATCTTCACCAGAAATTGATATCGTGTTTGAACAGTGTAGCCAACGCCTCGACAAACAAGAAACAGTCGACCTCGTACATAAAATCATGGATAAGATCGTCGACGGGTATTTTCCGATCGTTCATGCAACGGAAGATGAATTGTTTGCGCTTGAGGAACGCTACCGAACGCGTGGCAATGATCGTCGGTTGATGGAGGAGATTTTCGAACTACGCGCGCGGTTACTTCGAATCTCGCGGACGGTCATGCCGATGCGGGACTTACTGTATCGTGTCGTCGAATCGAAGCGGTTATCGATTCATCCAAAGAAACAGGCATTCTTTCGCGATTTGTACGATCACTTACTGAAG
>NZ_WBYY01000326.1:0-814 GCF_048985645.1 Exiguobacterium sp. A1_3_1
TCGCAGGACCGCTCGGCGTCGTGAACGAACCGATCGGAACCCAAGCGAGTTTAGCACCGGATCGTTGTCGAGTTGGAATCGTGACGCCTCGTTTATTGAGGGTTAGATCCAGTTGTCCACCTTTTTGGTTCAGCAGCACACGGGCAAACCCAGCGTAACGACCGGCAGGCAAGTCTTTCGTCATCGTAAACGTGTTCGGAATCATATAATCCTCATAGCTGAATATTTTAATATCATGGACCCACCAATACGTTTTCCGCTCGGGGCGCTGGAAGCTGAGTAGATCAATCCGCATCGTTTTTGCGTTTCGTGGTGTGACATATTCACCTTGCAAGTGAATCGCATCGACATCACCGGAATCACGCGGAGCGACGACATACGTTTGATTCAGCTCGCGATCCTTCGCATCAAAGAACCGGACCTTGACGTGGAGCCGGTCGACACCGCGACCGCTCGCTGTAATATCAAAGCGGTAGGCGTTATTCGGTCGTGCCGGCAGCTTACCGGATTTCGCGACTTGCCAGATGTATTTCGGATCGCCTTCCGCGACTTCCGCATGAAGGACAGGCAGGTTATTATCTTTTGACATCGGGTTCGGAGATAAGTCGACGATGTCCGGGTTATCGGCTTTGAAGAATGTCTCATCCTCAAGCATCGAATTAAAGGAGGCGACCTGCTTCGCCTGTAATCCATCTAATTTATAGACCGGCGCGTCAATCCGGGCGGAAGCAAACGAGAGACCGATCCCGTCTCCAAAATCGAGGTCAAACGACGGATTCGTCATCCCTTGCGTTCGTAAATACCAGCGCCAATC
>NZ_WBYY01000327.1:0-812 GCF_048985645.1 Exiguobacterium sp. A1_3_1
GTCTCTACAAAGATAAGGGTGGCAGAATGATGATCTGCCACCCTTATCTCGTAACAAAAAGAATGGCGCGTCACACACCACTCTTACAGGATCAGGCGCATTTATGCGCTGTTAGAGACGAACAAGACCCGCTTTTCTGCTTGAATGAAGCAGGAAAGATGGCTTGTGTCTCACCTGAGGAAAGGGTGTGAAAAGACGCGTCATTCTTTTTTTGAGTCAGCTTCTTTTTCGTATAGATGTCACTGTTGAACGAGCGACTTCTGCAAGCTCGTATACAGCGGTTCGAATCCGAGTTCCTCATAAAATGTAGCGGCACGATCGTTGACCGCCCAGACGTTCAATCGAACCGCAGCAACACCTCGCTCGAGCGCGAGTTCTTCTGCCGCCTGCATTAACTGGCGACCAATTCCGGATGAACGATGGGATGAGGTGACACCGACGTCAGTGATGTTCAAGATCCGGACTGGCGTGAATCGATTGGCTGCTGGCGCCGTCCATTTACCAAACAAGTAACCGGTAATGTCGTCTCCGTTGAGTGCCGTCAGACAGAGGTGTTGTTCTGAATCAAGCGTTTGTCTTAAGGACTCGAGCGTGTATGGCGTCAAAACATCCGGATGAAAATGAGACGATAACCGCTTATGATGCTCGAACGTCTCTGCCGTCAAAGAAAGCAGGACAGGGAGGTCTGAAGTACGGCTCGTGCGGATCATCAAGAAATCACTCCGATCATCGATTTTGTTTGAGTACTTCGGCGACGAGTCCCGATACATACGGACTCTGTCTCTTATACACATCTCCGAGCCCACGAGACT
>NZ_WBYY01000328.1:0-756 GCF_048985645.1 Exiguobacterium sp. A1_3_1
ATCAAGCTGATACATTTTTGAATGATGTACACAAAGGACTAAAAGCTGATTTTATTCTGGCAAATCCGCCGTTCAATATTAAAGACTGGGGTGGAGACAAGTTACAGGATGACGTACGTTGGAAATATGGAATTCCGCCACAAAATAATGCTAACTTTGCCTGGGTGCAACATATGATTTCGAAACTAGCTCCCGCTGGAACAGCAGGTTTTGTCTTAGCGAATGGATCAATGTCATCTAACGCAAGTGGCGAAGGTGAAATCCGTAAAAATCTAATTGAAAATGATTTAGTAGAATGCATTGTTACACTACCAGGTCAGTTATTTTACTCAACGCAAATTCCTGTATGTCTTTGGTTTATTTCGAAAAACAAAATGAAAACAGGTAAGCGTGAACGGGATAATAAAATTCTCTTTATTGATGCCCGTCAACTCGGGTTCATGGCAGATCGAACACATAAAGAATTCAGCAAAGAAGACATTAATAAAATCGCTGAAACCTTCCATGCATGGCGCGGAACAAATGAACAAGAATATACAGATGAATTAGGTTTTTGTAAAGAAGCAACTATTGAAGAAGTTCGTGAGCACTATCACGTGTTAACTCCTGGTCGCTATGTAGGATTAGCTGAACAAGAAGATGACGGGGAGTTATTTGAAGAAAAAATGGAACGATTAACAAGTGAATTAGCAGAGCAGTTTTCAAAATCAAAAGAATTAGAAGAGCAGATTCGTACGGTGTTAGGTGGTATTGGGT
>NZ_WBYY01000329.1:0-721 GCF_048985645.1 Exiguobacterium sp. A1_3_1
ATCCAAATCCCCCCTTTTGTTTGCCAATCAACCGTTGGCGCATTTTGGTAGAAAAGCGCTTTCATAAGGAAATTCGTCTTTTCATCACTTATTCTACTCCTGTCCTTTTTAGAAGACAACCCGAGCCGTTGCATTTAACTGCAAATTTTTTTAGGAAAACAATGACCGACAAGAATCATCTCGGTATAATGGTTCACAGATAGGAGTGAATCATGATGGATGCTACACCAAAACAAACACCACTTTTCGGTATCGAATTGATCCGAGATTATGTGCTGACCGATCTTCTCGGATCGGATTATCGGCAAGTCATCTACTGGGCAGGTAAACGTCTAGCGCGTCAATTCCCTGTCGTAGATGAATCTGAATTAGCCTCATTTTTTGAACAAGCAGGTTGGGGAACGCTCGAAATCAAGAAACGTAAAGGCACGGTCGTCTTGTTCGTGCTGTCTCCTCCTGATACGACGAGAGATGAACGACCACATGGATACTTCCAACTCGAAGCCGGTTTCCTCGCTGAACAGTTCTCCCGTTTTAACGGATGTGTCGCGGAAGGATATGCCGAGTTAACTAAAGAGCTCGTTCAAATCACGGTCCAAATCGATCCTAAAGATCCACTTGAACCGCTCAAGTGAAATTTACATAAAACGTGACAGGAATCTTGATTTTCAACATCGAAGTAGATTCTGTCTCTTATACACATCTCCGAGCCCACGAGACT
>NZ_WBYY01000330.1:0-703 GCF_048985645.1 Exiguobacterium sp. A1_3_1
TGCCTATACACACGTCCATCACGCATTGCATCATCTCGCGCGATTATCTGTTCTGGAAAAAGGAAAGCATCCCGAGACAGTCGTCTGGGAACAAGCGCGACTCGATGATCCGGATGTCTATAAACTATATGAACAATTATTGATGAGTGAAGAGACATTAGATCAACGTATTCACCTCGCCTTGATTGGACTTGAGCATCTTCTGCAGTCGAAGGTCTTATCGGGAGGACGCTATTTATTTGAAATCATGCGTGAGCGGACAAGTCCATGGACGATGTATGAATTGATGGAAGAAGAGCGACTACAAGAAGTCAAAGTGGATTTAAGTAGTCTGATTGATTTCTTCATGCGAAAAGGTCTGATCAGGATTTCGTATCAAACAACTAAAGGAGCAGGGGTCGAACTCGTAACGTATGAGCCGGTCGTATGACGATCGGCTTTATTTTTTCTATGTGTTGTTTTCGCTATATATAGAAGGAACAAGATTTTAAAAGTTTTTTTAGAAAAACTATTGACGGTATTATATCGAGATAGTATATTAATACATGTCGACAGGGCAACACGCACTGGACGGTGACGAGAACGAAAAAAGATTTCAAAAAGGGATTGACGCTTAAGTTATTCCGTGATATCTTATTAAAGTCGCTGAAAACGACACGACGAACTTTGAAAACTGAACGATGAGGCAAAAATCGTATTCTAC
>NZ_WBYY01000331.1:0-685 GCF_048985645.1 Exiguobacterium sp. A1_3_1
ACCGACGATGATCAGGTCAGGACGTGCAGCGATGACTTCCGGTAACGTCTCCATCTTGATGCCACCCGCAACAGCTGTTTTTGCGTTTGTCACAACCGATTTGATTGTCGCGAGATCCTCGAACGAGTTTTGACCGACTGCTTGGAGATCGTAACCTGTGTGGACACAGATGTAGTCGACGCCTAATGCATCCAGTTCTTTCGCACGTGTTGCGATATCTTTCACAGCAATCATGTCGACGAGAATCTGTTTGCCCGATTTTTTCGCTTCTTCGACTGCCCCTTTGATTGACATGTCTTCCGCTGCCCCAAGGATCGTCACGATGTCGGCACCATGTGCGACAGCTTGGCTGACTTCGTAGCCGGCAGCATCCATAATCTTCAAGTCAGCGAGGACCGTTAAGTTCGGGAATGCGGCTTTCATTTCTTTGACGGCGCGGAGTCCTTCGTTGATGACGACCGGTGTGCCGATCTCAACGATATCTAAATTGTCTTCCCCGATTTCTTTGACTAAAGCAATCGCACCTGCTGTATCGACTAAATCAATCGCGAGTTGTAATTTCATTCTGAATCTCTCCCATTCTTCTCTATATTGTCGTACCTGACACTTCCTTCAAACGTTCATGAAGGAACACGACTAAATATAATCCGCAGGAGCATTCTTGAGAAGTACGCACTTTTAATTT
>NZ_WBYY01000332.1:0-653 GCF_048985645.1 Exiguobacterium sp. A1_3_1
AGCTACGACTTCCCCAATCGTTGCGTATGTATACGTATATACACTACCTGAGACGGGAATCATCGACGAGAATTCAGCATAACAAAGGGCTGCGAGCGCACAGACGATAGCGGAAATAATAAATGAGATCGGTAAAGCAGGTCCTGCATAAAGAGCGCCCGTTCCTGTCAGAACGAAAATCCCGGTACCGATGATGGCACCGATTCCAAGTAAAATAAGGTCAAACCCTGATAAGTGACGTGCCAGTTTGGAATGTTGTTTCATGTCCATCATCACACTGACATCTTTCTTGCGAAGCAAACTCATGTTTCATCCTCCGAACTTTTCTCTTTTTTTCTGAATATTCAAATCATTGAGGTAATTGACTTTCTTATCATAACAAACGATGTCAGGTTCGATAAGTCTTTTTTTCTGTATTTTTTCACAAAGTGGTCAAACCACTTTTGTGAAAATGCGACAACGCTTTGATGCGTCAACGCAAAAACACCCTTTCCTCAAAATGAGAGGAAAGGATGTACTCGTATTACGGACGATCGTTTGGATGATCGAGGTTAGGACCTTTATGATCATCTGGATCGATCGGGTAATCATCTTGCTGTGCTAAATCGTTTTCTGGCAATGCACCTTTTGGTGTACCATGTGTCGTCTCATCT
>NZ_WBYY01000333.1:0-631 GCF_048985645.1 Exiguobacterium sp. A1_3_1
TAAGAGACAGTTTTTATGTTGCATTTTGATGAAATGATGGACCAAGTAGCAAAAATAAAGGTCATCGGTGTAGGTGGTGGCGGTTCGAACGCCGTCAACCGAATGATTGAACACGGTGTCCAAGGCGTAGAATTCATCGCAGTAAACACGGACGCGCAGGCATTGAACATGTCACAAGCTGACGTAAAACTACAACTCGGTGCTAAATTGACACGTGGTCTCGGTGCGGGTGCCAATCCGGAAATCGGTAAAAAAGCGGCGGAAGAGAGCCGTGAGCAATTAACAGAAATCCTTTCAGGCGCTGACATGGTCTTCGTCACAGCTGGGATGGGTGGCGGAACTGGTACAGGAGCTGCTCCTGTCATCGCGGAGATTTCAAAAGAAATCGGTGCATTGACAGTCGGCGTCGTCACAAAACCATTTATGTTCGAAGGACGTAAACGGATGCAACATGCCGTCTCAGGTGTCCAGAACTTCAAAGAAAAAGTCGATACGTTGATCGTCATTCCGAACGATAAGTTACTTGAAATCGTTGATCGGAACACACCAATGCTTGAAGCGTTCAAAGAAGCAGATAACGTCTTGCGTCAAGGTGTACAAGGTATCACTGACTTGATCGCCGTACCTGGTC
>NZ_WBYY01000334.1:0-590 GCF_048985645.1 Exiguobacterium sp. A1_3_1
CCTGGAGAAGGTGTCATCGTCCCGGATCCAGGATACCCGGATTACCTGTCTGGTGCAGCACTTGCTGGCGCTTATCCGATTACGCTTCCGTTGCTCGAGAAAAATGATTTCTTGCCGGATTATGACTTACTTGATACGACGGACGTTGAGCGTGCCCGGATGTTGTTCCTCAACTACCCGAGTAATCCGACGGGTGCGACCGCGACGGCAGAAGCCTTCGAACAGACAGTCGCTTTCGCCGATGCCCATGATATCTGTGTCGTTCATGACTTAGCATACGGCGGCATCAGTTTCGATGGTCCGACGCGAAGCTTCCTGCAGACGGAAGGTGCGAAAGACGTCGGGATCGAGCTATTCTCACTCTCGAAACGCTTCAACATGTCCGGCTTCCGGATTGCCTTTGCGATTGGTAATCCGTCTGTCATCTCAAGCATCGAGACATACCAAGAACATCTCTATGTCAGTGCCTTCACACCGATTCAACATGCTGCGACCGTCGCTCTGACGAGTGACCAGACGTGTGTCCGCGAGTTAAGTCGCTTGTATGAAACACGACGCGATGCGTTGTTCGCAAAACTCGATGCGATCGG
>NZ_WBYY01000335.1:0-557 GCF_048985645.1 Exiguobacterium sp. A1_3_1
AGATGTGTATAAGAGACAGGTAAAATCCCTTGATTGAGTAAGCGTTCGATTAACGAAGGAACGTAAGAAAATAACGCAAACGTTCCAGGGTAGTGGACGGTGGCATCTCCACCAATCGTTCCGTCGCGGTCAAGAAATATTGCCTGAATAGAATTCATGTGTACAACTCCTTTGATTACGAAGCATCTTTCAGTTCTTGGTACGGTTGAACACGTGCGGCCAGTTGTGCTGGGATGAAGGCGGCGATGACACCGAACAAAATCGGTAAGGCAAGCGATACACCAATCAACAACGGTTCATTCCACGGTACTAGATCGTACAAGACATAAATCGTCGTGTAGGCGACAATCAGTCCAATGATTCCGGAAATCAGACCAACAAGGAAGCCTTCGAGGACAATCAACTGTCGGATTGCGCCGTTCGTCCAGCCGAGTGCTTTTAAGACGGCGAGTGAGGCGCGGCGATCTGTGACGTTTTGCCACATAATTTCACCCGTCGTCAAAATAGCGATTGTGATCGCAACACCCATCGTCACGTAATGCATCGGACCGACTTGT
>NZ_WBYY01000336.1:0-573 GCF_048985645.1 Exiguobacterium sp. A1_3_1
ACATCGTTTCATTCTGCTTTAATCAAAAAGCGTGCGCCGGCGCACGCTTTTTGATTTTTGTTATTCACTTTTATACAAAACATATTATATCGAGGATTTTTTCTGTAAATCATTACATCTTACTCATTTAATAAACTATATGTAATAAAGAGTCATTTCAGTCGAATGTATTGAATAACTTTGTAGAAAAAATAGAAAACGATAATGATAAAAAAGATATTACCTAAAACCCCTAAGAACGAAATCTGATCCATTTCCTCCACTCTCCTTTTAGCTTAGCTAAAATGCATAGCTGAATTGACCTGAATTCTAACATACATTGATTTCCAAACGAAACCCTTGCTTTTAAATTTCCCATATAGAGTACACATTTTATTTTATAAGTATTAGTTTTTAATTTTTATGGCGTTAAATGCTTATGCTTTACTACCTAATACATTCTAAAATAGAATAGGTCTAATGAATATTTCGCGTTAGTGTATAGCTAGCTATTTTCATCAAAAATATGGTAAGTGAAATAATAAAAAGTATGCGCCGGCGCATACTTTTTATTTTGTATCTTTTTAACGTTTT
>NZ_WBYY01000337.1:0-559 GCF_048985645.1 Exiguobacterium sp. A1_3_1
GGTCATAGACCCCTTCGAACTGTTGACCTGAACCAGCTGGCCACGTCACAGCAACCGACGGGATGCCGAGGACTTCTTCGAGTTCTTCCATCAATTCGAGCGGGTCACGCGCTTGACGGTCCATCTTGTTGATGAACGTAAAGATTGGAATCCCGCGCATCCGACAAACTTGGAACAGTTTCTTCGTTTGCGACTCGATCCCTTTCGCCGCATCGATGACCATGATCGCTGAGTCAACCGCTGTGAGGATCCGGTACGTATCTTCACCGAAGTCCGAGTGACCCGGTGTATCCATGATTGAGACGATCTTTTTATCGTATTCGAATTGCATGACCGAAGACGTAACGGAGATTCCGCGTTGTTTTTCGATTTCCATCCAGTCCGATTTCGCAAATTTCGAGTTTTTCCGTGCCTTGACAGAACCTGCCTCACGGATTGCGCCTCCATGCAGGAGGAATTTTTCAGTTAATGTCGTCTTACCCGCATCCGGGTGGGAAATGATGCCGAAAATCCGACGCTTTTCGACTTCCGTTTGTAGAATGTTTGTCATGTATGGTAG
>NZ_WBYY01000338.1:0-547 GCF_048985645.1 Exiguobacterium sp. A1_3_1
CAGCCGGAAGTACTGGGCGTTCACGAATGAGCACGGTCAGCTGGTCCGCGTCATCGCGAAGAAGATCGTGCTTCAGAATGATGCGACGGAAGACGTCACGCATGACGGACGCTACTACTCGGACGAGGCGAAAGTGCCTGGCGTCGAACGTACGGATCTCGATGAAGGACATATTATCGCTGACTCACTCGGTGGCGTCTCGAACGCCTACAACATCACACCACAGGACAGCACCTTGAACCGTCATGGTGATCAGGCGTACATGGAAGACGTCATCCGCAAGGCAGGTGGCGCGACGAACTTCGAGGCGCAAATCACTTATCCGGATACGTCGACGATGATCCCATCCGCGTATCAGTATACCTATACAGTCCGTGGAAACACCGTCGTCGACCGGTTCAAGAACGGCAATCCGGACGAGACAAATGCGGCACTAGGTTTAACTAAGAAAAAGGAGAAGAAAAAAGAAACGACAGCGAAGCCAACTCCAGATACTACAAAGACCGAGGATGTCTCGCGCGTCGATACCGACGGCAATGGTCAGGTG
>NZ_WBYY01000339.1:0-539 GCF_048985645.1 Exiguobacterium sp. A1_3_1
TCGTGGGCTCGGAGATGTGTATAAGAGACAGCTATATACCAGGTGCAAAAGCGATTCTCGATGCGGAAGGTCCAGAAGCCGTCGCAAAATGGTTGGCAGCTCAGGAGAACGTTTTGTTGACAGATACGACATTCCGTGATGCCCATCAGTCGCTCCTTGCGACGCGGATGCGGACGAAGGATCTCGTTGCGATTGCAGAGGCGGAAGCGAAACTGCTACCTGAACTGTTCTCTGTCGAAGCATGGGGAGGCGCGACATTTGATGTCGCCTACCGATTCTTATCGGAGGATCCATGGGTTCGTCTGATGAAATTACGTGAAAAGATGCCGAACGTCCTCATTCAAATGTTGCTTCGTGGTGCGAACGGCGTTGGTTACAAAAACTATCCGGACAATGTCATTCACACGTTCGTTAAGGAAGCGGCGCAGGCAGGAGTCGACGTTTTCCGAATCTTCGATAGCTTGAACAACCCAGAGTCAATCCAACTTGCGATCGATGCGGTCTTGCCGCTGTCTCTTATACACATCTCCGAGCCCACG
>NZ_WBYY01000340.1:0-511 GCF_048985645.1 Exiguobacterium sp. A1_3_1
GTGGGCTCGGAGATGTGTATAAGAGACAGACGTCGCACACGCCGCTAAAAAGTCCGGATCTTGAAATAGATCCAGCACGGTCGTCTCGATTCGTTGGAATGCGTCCGTAAGTGGGGCATCAAGATCAGTCCGAATGCGCGACTCGTGTTGTGCTAACTGCTGTAAGACAAGTGCCGCACTATCCGCTGTCTTATGAGCGTCTAAGACGACGGTCATCTCCCAATCGTCGCCGATTAAGATGGCAGCCCCGTCTTCGTTTTTATATTGACCGCTTCTTGAGCAGCCTCCGAATCGTCCGAGCGTCACTCGACCAATCTGGTCAATCTGCTTCGTGTCGACGAATGGTTCGTCGGATCCGACCCAGAAGTAGGATGGATGTGTCGTCTGCATGCATCAGTCTTCCCTTCTTTACATCTCCCGCAAGTACGGTTGCAAGAATAAGCGTAATCGTTTTTCGTAGTTATCCGGGTCCATCGTGTACGTCCTGTCTCTTATACACATCTCCGAGCCC
>NZ_WBYY01000341.1:0-506 GCF_048985645.1 Exiguobacterium sp. A1_3_1
GTGTTTACAGATGTGATTGCTCTTGAAAAAAGATTTTAGAGGACTTTACAGACTGAATTGACTTTTTTTCAAAATCAGACGATTAGTTGCCAGAAAACTGGGTAATATAGACTATAGTAGAGAAAAATTTTTCAATTAGGAGAGTGAGGTGAGAGAAGATGATCAGTGCCCAAGAAGCCTATTACATTAAGAACGAATTGAATGAGAAATTTGTAGATCCGCGGATTTCCTGTGATTTTTCAATCTTTTCGCTTGAACCGTTCCAACTTCTCTTACACGTACAAGAAGATGTCGATGAACTTAGTACTGAAATTCGCTATGGTTTAAGCCGCAAGATTCGGTCTCAGCTCACACAACTCGATGCACGTGTCGGGGGTGTTCCCGTCAAAACGGTCTACATCATATCGGCTCCTCTCATTTCCGATCGATCGTATTGCGTCATCTTACAATGAACTTTAAAATACCCCGTATGAGAAGCAAACTCTCACGCGGGGTATTTTTGTGCT
>NZ_WBYY01000342.1:0-506 GCF_048985645.1 Exiguobacterium sp. A1_3_1
GTATAAGAGACAGAGTCGGGGTCGATGGACTGATCATTCCTGATTTGCCGCTTGAGCAGAGCGAACAGTTTTTCGAGCAAGAGGACAAATCGGACATCGCGCTCGTCCAGCTCGTCTCCTTGACGAGTCCGATGGAGCGGATTCAAAAGATTGCCGATAAAAGTGAAGGATTCCTCTATGCGGTCACGGTCAACGGAACGACAGGTGGACAGACGACGTTTGATACGGCGCTTGAAGACCACTTAGCGAACGTCGCAGAAAATAGTCCAGTACCAGTCCTTGCCGGGTTCGGGATCAGTACACCGGAACACGTCAAACAATTGAGCCGCCCAGTCTCGGGGGTCATCGTCGGCAGTAAAATCGTCGATTTACTGCATCAGAACGATCGAGAAACAATTCAACAGTTGATGGCAGCACGTCTTGCGACGACGCCGTCGCATTAATAAAAAGGACCTGACTCAAAAGTCAGTCTATACAAAGATAAGGGTGGCAGAATGATGATCTGC
>NZ_WBYY01000343.1:0-502 GCF_048985645.1 Exiguobacterium sp. A1_3_1
TCAAAAAGCGTGCGCCGGCGCACGCTTTTTGATTAAAGCAGAATGAAACGATGTCTATAACGTCATTATTTAGAGGATGGACGTTCAAGCGTTAACAATTCATCATCTAATGATGAAAATTGATTTAATACAGCTGCATGAGCATCCTGAATGCCAACATTGTAAAAATGGACTGCGAGGGACTCTTTGATGAAATCGAAAACACGTTCAGCAGCGAACTCAGATAATTCTTCGTCACGCTCTTCTAAGAAAAAGTCTTGAATGGATTGAATGATTTGTTGTTGCTGTTCTGTATTAAACCGATCGAACATAACGACGACACTCCCTTTAGTTTTATTGCTGTCTTAATGGCCTAAGGAAACTATAAGAGAGCTTGTCTTAAAATCACAGACTATACTTTATCTGAAAAAAATGTACACGCTTTGATTAAAACGTTTTTTTCAATTTTTGCAACATCCCATACCATCCCTGAGACAAGAAATTACGGACCTGACCTTGTGGT
>NZ_WBYY01000344.1:0-460 GCF_048985645.1 Exiguobacterium sp. A1_3_1
CGTGGGCTCGGAGATGTGTATAAGAGACAGGATCTGTTCCTGTCTGACAACTTGTAATAAAGAGGCGATACATGTCCGAAAATCAATATTTCCTCTTTCATAGTCTAGTAATTCTTGATGGTAGCGAATTAAAATTTGAGTTTCAACCGCATTATTGACGTTCTCATATTTTGCTAAGTCTTTTGCCATATCTGAGTACGTTTTTTCACGCAAATGCCGAATCATTCGTTGGTCTATTTCATTTAATTTTTGTGAGACGATTTCATCTTCAAAAAATAATGAAATCGGGATGCGTAGTCTTCGACAAATCTGCTGTAACAAATCAATCGTTGGGGAATTTCGACCATTTTCGATTTTACTGATTTCAGCCTGACTACAAATTCCTTCACAAAGTGCTTTTTGTGTCATTCCTTGTTTTTTTCGTTCTTGCTTGATCTTATCACCAACAGAATGAATGACT
>NZ_WBYY01000345.1:0-394 GCF_048985645.1 Exiguobacterium sp. A1_3_1
GCATCTGCGACTGCACCCATCGTTCCAACGCATGACCCTCCATATACAAGTCCGATGCCGCGCGCGGCGAGCGCTTGACCGAGTTTTCCTGCCGCCTCTCGAAAGAGTGAATCGGCACCATCTTTGGAACCACAAAATACAGCAAGTCTATTCATGAAAGAACCTCCTTCGTTGTTTCCACCATAGCATATTCGACGATGGGAAGGCAGAATGGAAAGGAGATCGATATGCGACCACGTACAATTGTTTGGCTCGTCCTAATCATCGCAGCAATCAATTTAGGACTTGGGATATGGATGCCCGATACATCGACTCGGACGACGATTAGTTCGATACTACTAGGCGTGATTGTAGTACTCGGTATCTTTTACGTCATTGCGTTACGACAATCATC
>NZ_WBYY01000346.1:0-384 GCF_048985645.1 Exiguobacterium sp. A1_3_1
ATGTGTATAAGAGACAGGTTGCAGTACGGTCAATTTCTTCAAGCGAGTATCGAGTTCTTGTTGATCGCCTTTGCACTGTTTATCTTTGTCAAAGGAATCACTTCATTCCGGAAGAAGGAAGAAGTCGTCGAAGAAGAAGCGGTACCAACGACAGAAGAAAAATTATTGACAGAAATCAGGGATGCCTTGATTCATCAAAATGAGTCATCGACGAAAAATTAACGGATACAACAAAGGCTGACTCAAAAGTCAGCCTCTACAAAGATAAAGGTGGCAGAATAAAAATCTGCCACCTTTATCTCGTAAAAAAAGAATGACGCGTCACACGCCACTCCTACAGGAAAAAGCGCATTATGCGCTGTCAGAGACAAACAAGACCCGCTT
>NZ_WBYY01000347.1:0-372 GCF_048985645.1 Exiguobacterium sp. A1_3_1
GCAATCAGATCGCTTCACTGGCAGCAGCCGGACAGATGGATATTGTTCCCGATTCATTGATTGGGAATGTCATTACGGAAGAAGAGATCTGGGCGTGTACGACATGCCGGAACTGTGAAGATCAGTGTCCAGTCATGAACGAACATGTCGATAAGATCATCGACCTCCGTCGTCACCTCGTCATGATGGAAGGCAAGATGGATCCGGAGATGCAACGGACGATGGCGAACATCGAACGTCAAGGTAATCCGTGGGGGATGAACCGGAAAGAACGCGAAAACTGGCGGAAAAACCGGGATGAACTCGTCGTTCCGACAGCAAAGGAGAAGAAAAAAGCGGGCGAAGACTTCGAGTACCTGTTCTGGGTTGGTG
>NZ_WBYY01000348.1:0-355 GCF_048985645.1 Exiguobacterium sp. A1_3_1
GGTCTTCATGCTTCTGTTTACTTGAAGGATTGGTCACGGGTAGAACAACTTATCTCTGATCTCGTACAACGGAAATTTCGTCAGCACGCACGATCCGTCGCCTCGATCGCTTTAACAGCTGAAATCATGATTCATATCCGTCATCTTCTCAAAGAAGGAGTATTGATTGATTTCGAAAGTGCAAAACGGTCTGTTTTCTCAAGAAATATCACGATTCCCGTCTATGTAGCAGGACGGTACGAAGACATGAACGTATTACATGAAGATTTTGAAGCAGAGAAAGAATCGATCCTTCGACGTGGATCGCTTGTTTGTCGCAAAAAGAAATGGAGTTTTGAGTTAGATTGACCTTTAG
>NZ_WBYY01000349.1:0-300 GCF_048985645.1 Exiguobacterium sp. A1_3_1
GGCGATGTGTAGCTCTCGTTATCGGTCCGGCAGGAGGGCAGCGGTGCGATGAGGGTGTCGCTGCGTGCAGCCTACAGCCTCACGCATGAGCCCGAAAATTCTTCTTCTGTTGTACATCCAGTAGAAAGAGCATCACTACCTATCTACAAGAGGATCGATTCACTTCAATCAGCTATCTCTCCTCGAACCTTCGTACACTCCACTACTGTCTCACTACTGCATCCTCCATAACACCCTTCTACATAGAACAGACCAGATGTACGTTCTCACCCGCAGTGGATCATCCATCCACTGCGGGTC
>NZ_WBYY01000350.1:0-280 GCF_048985645.1 Exiguobacterium sp. A1_3_1
TGTGCTAAATCGTTTTCTGGCAATGCACCTTTTGGTGTACCATGTGTCGTCTCATCTGTTGAAGAAGAGCGCGCTGAACGTGGTGCACGATCTGGTGTGACATCATCTGCTGCTTGTGAAGCTGCACCTTTTGCTGCATCTTTCAAGCTTGGTGATGAAGAAGTCGATGCTGACTTACTTGGAAGGTTCGATGTGTCAACTTCCGTGTTCTCTGCTTTCTTTTGCAGACGATCGAGGTAACGCGATGCATTATCACGTCCACCGAGACCAAAGGCAAGAC
>NZ_WBYY01000351.1:0-277 GCF_048985645.1 Exiguobacterium sp. A1_3_1
TAACCCAAGTGCTAGACCGACTAAAACTTCCGTTCCCATTCGAAAGAAAAAATCGAAATCTTCTACGCGGACATCTGTTTTGACGGCATAACTTGCAAAGTAAGCTAGGCCTGCCGCCAATGCTAATTTATGTTGTGCTGGTAGTTGCTTTGAAGAAAACAACGGAGCTGCAACGAGAAATCCGACGATCCGACCAAAGATGAGTAAAAAAACACTCAAGAAAGAAAGTAACGTCATTTGCGGGAAACCTCAGCGATTTGTTTGAATAGATCAATCG